>NZ_DASUIQ010000110.1:0-14548 GCF_036279695.1 Sulfuricurvum sp. | reverse complement strand
GTAGCAACATCAGTCATAATACGACCGAATGTTTTCCCTTCCGCATCGATCAAAACCCATTTACGTTCGATTTGCTCAGGTGAAGCAATTTTAGTAAATTTCATCTTGAGTCTCCTTTTAAAGTCTCTATAAATAGTGGCGAAATTGTACCCTTTTAAACTTATAATCTGCTGAAATTAAGTTTTTTATAAGCACTTAACCCATTCGATCCGATCTTCCAAGAGATAGCACAAATATCCCTCGACGTCCTCATTGTTCATTGAGCGTATCGCCTCAGCGTAGCGATTGATCTGTTCGGTGTGTTTGACTTCCTCTTCGCGACCGCTTTTATAATCGATGATTTTCCAACCTTCTTCACCCCTAATGAGCAGATCGATCACCCCTAGATTTCCGCTATGGCGTATCATCTGCTCTTTGTAGCGATCCCCTTGGATCAGCGTGCCAAAGTGCTCATTGTCTATTAAACGAGCAATCCGTTTTTCGATCTCCTCCATTGCACTGGGTTGAAGAAACGCACCGTAACGGTTGCGGGTCGATTCGAGAGACACCTTCAGCGATTCGTGACTAAACTCTCCCATCATCTCCAGCGTATAGTGCAGTGCCAACCCAAACTGCACCGCCGCATAATCATACGTTTCCTCTTTAAGAGAACTCGGTTTCTCTTCTTGACGACCGAACGAGAGGGCTTTAAAATTCAAAGACTTTTGCACGAGCGGCACATCAGTGCGATGCGTTTTGATCTCCAACGTCCCCCAATGAGACGGCGTAAGGCAGAGAGGATCAAACCATGAGTTTTTCGTTTTCGCGATAACACTGAGCGATTCCGCCGCGCGGGTCAGGGCAACATAGAGAGCATTGAGCTGATCCTCACCTGCAGCTTCTTTTTCGGCTTCGAGTGCTTTTGCGTAGAGGGGGTCGAGTAGTTCACGCCCTTTGATTCGATAATGCATTCCGCGAAGCACCGCCCCCTCATACTCATAGACTATCGCATCGTTACGACTTCGAGGGGTTCCGAGGCGATCGAGTACGATCACGTGCTCAAACTCTAGCCCTTTGGATTTATGGACGGTCATGATCCGAATCCCCCGCATATCGCTTTGGGGTGAAGTGCTCTCAAGCCGGTCTATCTCGAACACCACCTCTTCGATGTCTCGGTAGCTTCGCAATGCTTCGATAAACATCAATGCGCTCTTATCGGCAATCCGAAATCGTTTGATAAACGCGATCACGGCGCGCTCTACTTCATCCACATTCATCCGCTCTATGCTATGACTCTCCACACCCAGCAGTGCGGCGCAGTTGGAGCGATACATTTCCTCTCCGAAATAGCAATAGCGCAGATACTCGATGATGGCGCGGACACTTCGCTGTGCGATGAGGCGTGCGGTCGTCTCGGTCACGACGTCATATCCCCGCTCGCTGAGTACCTCTTCCACCGCACTCCCGTCTTTGTTGGTCGCGGTCAAAATAGCGATCTCTTCGGGTGCGGCACCCTGAGTGATCAACAGTGCAATCCTCTCGCTCAGTGATTCGAGCAGATCATCGCTAGACAGAACCTCAACATACCCTCCGCTATAGCTTTGCGGGCTTTGTTGAGGGATGTACCCTTTGATTTTCCCCTCGAAAGCACGATTCACAAAATGGACAATCTCACTGCGGGAGCGGTAGTTCACCTTGAGCGGTTCGAGCTTCACATCAAACAATTCCGCGACTTGATGAAACAGTGCACTCACACCTCCGCGAAAACGGTAGATCGATTGTTTCACGTCCCCGACGAAAAAGAAGCTCCCCCCCTCATTCACCCCCACACCGGAGCGGATCTCTTCGATCAACGGACGGAGGATGTCAAACTGGATAACACTGGTATCTTGAAACTCATCGAGAAGGAGATGCTTGAGTCGTGAATCGAGGCGAAAATAGAGAAACTCGCTCTCTAATTTTTCCCTCAGAAGCGTGTGGACGTTGAGGGTTATATCATCGAAACTGAGTTCATTGCTCTGCGTTGCCATGCTTTGTCGACTTTTGATATAGAGTTTGAGCACGGCAAACAGCTCTTTAAAATAAAGCACCTCGCGACGGCGCATTTGTGAAGCAACGGCACGCTGCAATTCATGAAGCAGTTCATCCATTCGAGGCTCATACGTTTTTTTAAAATCCCAGTACTCCATACTCGGTTTAAAAAGCCACGTTTTCTCCAACAGTTCCTCATAACTCTCAAACTCCATCGTTTTTCGGGCACGATCACTGAGCGGTTTTGAGAGACTCAACTTTGAGAGTTCACGAGCACACTCTAACGCATACCTTATAGACTCCTCCGGAGCATCTACCCCATCGTAACGCTGAATATCTAGCTCTTTGTATTTGGAATAGAGCCCAGAGAGGAGTGTGAAAAGATCCCCGAGCCGTTTATCGCTCAGTAACGAGAGATGAACCAGCGCCCCAGTTACTTGTGACACCTCCACTTCATTCAAAAATCGCTCTAACAAGGCGCTCTCATGATGGTTCTGCACCGTTTTAAACGTCGGCATCAACCCCGCATTGAGGGCAAATTTTCGCAAGATTCGACCGAAAAACTTATCCAACGTCGAGATTTGAATATCGGAGCGGAGAAACCTCGATAGAACGTTGGGACGCTCTTGTAAAATTTCCTCTTCGCTCATCCCGCAAAGGCGTGCAATTTGAGGCAGTTCACTCCGAGTTGGCAACTCTTCGAGGGTGAGGATGATCCGCTCCAGCATCTCGTTCGCCGCTTTATTGGTAAAGGTCAATGCCACGATCGACGAGGGAGCCTCCCCCATAAAAAGCAAACTCAGATAACGGACAACAAGGTTAAACGTCTTACCGCTCCCCGCACTCGCCTCATAGGCCAAAAACGGTTCAAACTCCACGCATCACCTCCCGATGACAGAGGTAGGTGTAGGGGCAGTGGCGACATCGGCTCAAATCCTCGCACATCTCCCAGCTCCATTGTTTTTGTGATGCCATAAGAGCTAATATTTCGCGCAATTTGGCGATTTTTGCCTCTAAAAACCGCTCGAACTTCAACTCACCGCTCCCCAAATCATAATAGCTGCATGCTCTCACCTCTCCGAGCTCTGAGGCGAGCAGTGCGTAGACACTGAGCTGATAATCGACATCACTCTCTTTGGGTTCTTTATCGGTTTCTGGGTACTTGCCGCTTTTATAATCGATCACTTCGAGTTTCCCGCCGTTTTCATCAATACGGTCGATCCGTCCTGTGAGTCGTATCCCCTCGACCTCACAGCTCACCTCTTTTTCACGGTAAAGTACCCTCACCCCTGAAGCAAATCGAGAAACTTCGCACTTATAAAAATCTTCCAGCTTATCGATCCACAGCCGCTTCATATACCTCTCCAGCGGGTCATCGCTGTGTTTCTCTACCCATAATCTGCTAATAGAGTCTTTGATCGCTGAGGGTTCCAAGTAACGATCATTCTCGGCATAGAGCTTATCCAAAACACTGTGAAGTTCATTACCGATGTCTCGTTCCTGCGACAAATCACGCGGTAGCTCATGTTCACGGATGTGCGCGATATAGCGATAATAAAAAGAGCGTTTACAGCTCAAAAAGGTTTTGATCCCGCTTGCAGAGAGGGGATGTGCGGTAAAATCGTATTCTCCCTCTATCACTCCGACATGCCGCTCATTAAAATGGGGAGTCGGAAAAAGAACTTCTTCATATCGGTATGCGGCGGGGGTGCTTTTGATCCCCAATTGGAGTAAAAAACGAGACGGCACCGACTCGGCGTTTTGGACACATCCGATCACCACCTTCTTGGCTCGATTACACACCATAGCGTAGTAGTGTTTTTGGAGCGATTCGCGATCATGGGCACTCGGCAATCCGGCATATTCGCGAGTTTTGGTGTTTAAAAAAATATCTTTTTCGCTCTTGTGAGGGACATACCCCTCATTGAAATCGATGATCACCACCCCATCAAACGCTACCCCGCGCGTCTCCAACAGCCCCATCACCGTTACCTTGCCTCCTCGAACATCGTCTATGCTCCGCTGGCGCAGGCGATTCATAAAGATTCGCAATACCGATCTGAACTCCATCTGCTCCAAGGCATGGGAGAGATGGCTAATGTGTTGTATCTCATCGCGGATGATCTCGAGGGAGCCTTCATCGGCATCATCGAACATCGAAATCAGCTCTTCGAGATCGCCTAAGCGAAACTTTTGAGGATAATGGGTTTTGAACCACTCTATCGTGGTACTTTTGACATTGCGTACCCGCTCACGGTTCAATACGTTCATCTCATCCAAAAAGAGGGTAATACTCTCGATCTCTCGATAGAGGGCGCTATTGGAAAACGGCTCTCCCATCGCAAAGTTGAAATTTCCCTCTGTGTCGAACTCCCGCAGCATCTGCGCCGCATCTTCATCGGGCAGTATGATGGCAATCTTCTCAGGTGCGATCCCCTCCTCTACAAACGCTTCAACCGAGGCTTTGATAAATCCGATTTGCGCCAGTCGGGTATGAAACACTTCACATGTAATAGCACGATTCATATAAAGAGGCTTATCCGAGATGATCCGTATCGCACTGAGCGACAACCGATACTCCCGAGCCTCAAGGAGTTCAAACCCCATCTCCTCCAAACGTGCCGTCATTTTTCGATTATATGCCGTCGTGTTGTATTGAAGTATTACTTCCAAATGCGTAGCACACTCTCGTAAGAGCGCGATCTCATAGCGGCTCAGGTACCCCTCGACCACAATCGTTATACGATCATAGTTACGCAAAAAATCGTGCTGGATGGTCGTATGGCTAGAGTTAAATATCCTATCCGCCCATCCTTCGCGTGCACATATCTCGCCGTATCGTTCACGCAGTCTTGTAAGAATCGCGATATGCTCTTCATACTCACCGTACACATCTACCGCTTGGAGAGTTTCGACACTGACCTGCTCACTGGAAAGCTCTTCGAAAAATCGGAACAGATATTCGGAGTTTTGGATAAAGCTGAAAAAGTTTCGCTCGATGTTGAGTGCTCTAAAGGCTGAAAAATCGGACGCTTCGTGCATCGCCAAAAGGCGTAAATCCTCATCTGGGACGATTTTCCCGACCGCGACGTACGCACGGGAGAGAAACTCACCCATACTCATCATGTGCGGAAGAAAACTCTCAGATGAGACTGCCACTGCCTCTCGAATACACCGCGATGTAGGATAAACGATACACTCTTTAGTCATCCAGAGTCCCTATAGTTTTTTACATAATAACGAATTATTGATTGGATCTAAAAAATATGTCATTGTGGTAAGTATTGTAGGATATTTCCCCTAAAGGGGAAGAAGAATCGAAGTAAAAAAATTAAAACTCGGATGTTTCCGGTTTACGAGTATCAGCTTTGATATTGTAGTAACGTTGAACACTACCCACAGAGATTTTAGCCATGATGTCCCATCGTCCCGCTTTAGGAAGATCGACTGGAGCAAATGCATATTTTCCTTCCGAAACCGTCGGACTTGAGAGATTAACGTCGCATTTGTTATTATCAGGTCGTGTCAAAACAACTTGAAATTTTGCATCATTAACCGCTTTCCCCGCTTTATCGGTGAGGTTATACTCAATAACCGTCCCTTTTTCAGAAATTTGCGGCGTCAAAAAAGCGATTGAATATTTTTCATCAAACGCAATTTTTGCTTCAATAATTTCGTTTGCATCTCTATCGTATTCATGATAATTTTGCATCCCGTAGTCTGACATTTCAACAGGGTTATTAATAGCTGTTTTGATTGTTACAACACCGAACCCTATAACAATAGCTGTAGATACGGCTATGATAATAGGCCACTTTGTGCCGGGATTTTTAAACATTATCTTCCTTTTTACGACGAAAATACCGTCCATATACATATCGGAAAAGACCGTATGCAATGATACCGTAAAAAACTAATCGTAAAATATCGATAAAATTCTTACTGCCGTTTCCGGCGGATGAACTGAGAGTAACCCCATGAGATGCAGCTATTTGATCTGCCGTATCACTGTAGCCGTTATACATAGCAACAGAGTACTTTTGAACCGTTTCGTTCCCTTTTGTTTTCTCAGCCAAAATAGGCAAAACTGTTCCCCCGCGATTTACGATTAGCTCTTTGGCTTCGTCATAACTGCGAGCGAACATAATAGCACTCACGACAGAGCCGATAAAGGTCGCATTAGGGCTTAAAATCTGAGATTTGTTAAAATGCTCATATAAAGAGACGGGACGAGCTAAAATATCGACCTGCTGTCGAAGTTCTACAAACGTCATAATGACAGATGGCTCACCAACATTTTGCGCTAACTCTTTTTCAAAATCAGCAACACTTTGATTTTGATCCAAATCACGCATCATCACCAAATAGAGTGAAACACCGGTTTTAGCTTTTAGTTCCGTACCGATTGCATTGATCTGCTCTGCAAATTTTGGGTTGTTAACAACATCGTCTTTATATAAATATTCCGCATGAAGAGAGAAGGTAAATAAAAGGGTGAGGGCCGCTAGCCCTCGCGAGAGTAACAAAAGCTACCCTTAACCGACGAAAAGGTGATTCGGTGTTAAAACCGCCCACAACGTAACCGCTGCGGAAATCACCAATGTAATTGTGATGAGTTTATCCATGATACTTGCCATCTAAAACCCCTTATTTAACATCAACACGATGAGTAGCATTTTCGGTGCTAAACATCTTGATGTCTTTTTCATTTTCAACTTGGTAATAGTTCGCTGCACTACCTTGTTGTACACCCAATCCCCACACGGTTAAACCCGCGAGGATAGAGAGAAGCAACACGGTTGCGATCAACATACCGGTGATACCGTCCAATGCAAAAACACTACGATTTTCCATTATGACTCTCCTTATTTGCTAAGGCCGGTGACATAAGCACCAAGCGCTTTTACTTGAACATCTGTCAAGTTATTGAATGCCGGCATCGCACCGATTGCACCTTTTTTACCGTGTTTCAATACATTCGCGACAAGCGTAGGATTGAAAGTAGCAATGCTTGGAGCAACCATATCTGTACCTTTACCGTCAACACCGTGACAAGCAGCACAAGCACCTGCGAATACATCAGCACCTTCAGTGCCTTTCATTCCGCCCGCAACATATTTTGCTACTTTATCGATCTCTGCATCAGTGATCAAAGCACCTGTGTTAGCATTCATCAAACCGTTACGATCCGGCATTGGCATTTCAACACCGAGAAGTTGGTTATTTGAACCGTTATTGATAACGTGTTTGATTGATTTCTCTTCCAAACGTTTATTCAAGTTCGCCGCTTTTCCATCGATACCGTCCGCTTGAAGACCGTGACATGGAGCACATTGTACAATAAATACAGATCCGCCCATCTCTTTAAGAGTAGCATCGTCCATATTTGCGTATTGCGCTTCAAATTTAGCATCATGAGCCGCAACATCTTCATTGTACTCACCGATTTGTGAATACGCACCAACAGGATACCCTTTAAGGAAATACCAGATCGCCCAGATTACAAGACCAAGAAAAATAATCGCCCATCCGAAAGGAAGTTCGTTTTTATATTCTCCGATACCGTCCCAATTTTCATCAGCAAGCTTACCGCCCGCTTTATCCGTTTGCATTTGACGGATATATTTCAATGCTACGAAAATCGCGATCGTTGCCGTTGCGACTGCTCCGAGCATAGCCAATTTGTTGACGATGTCATCACCTACTTGTCCGCCGGCAATAACCCATGTAAGGCCAAGCAATGCGAGTACGAAGACAACACCGAATACCATTAACTTATTCATTATGGCTCCTTCTATTTTATCTCATCGTTTTTCGAGATCGCCTCGATCGGTTGATCGGTGATCTCGTCATTCAGCGCGATATTGCCGTACTTTTCGTAATCGCGTGTCCCCTTTTTCTGCGCACTGTAAAGGTGATAGATGTACGAATACAACACCACCACTAAGAACGCTGTAAACCCAAAGTAGGCATACGCTTGAAGTGTACCAATATCCACGCTCACATCCTTATTTTAAGCTGTTAAGATACGCGATCATCGCAACGATTTCAGGGATTTGACCCGCTGCAACCGCATCTTTAACATCTTGGTCTTTCATGTCTGCCGCAACAGCTTTTGCTTCTTCGAGAGCCGCAGCTTTTGCTTCATCTAATGTTGCTGCCAATGGAACCGTTGCTTTCGTACCGTCTGCCATTGGGATTTCAGCGTTATAAGGTGTTTTGAACACTTTATTAACCGTTACTTGCTCAGCATATGCTGTGTCAATATCCGCAGCATTTTTGAACATCCAGCGATATGCCGGCATGATTGAACCCGGAACAACCGCTGCAGGATCTTTCATGTGATTTTCGTGCCAATCGGTTGTACGGTAGTTACCTACACGCATCAAATCCGGTCCGGTACGTTTTGATCCCCAAAGGAATGGACGATCATACGCATACTCACCGCTCAAAGAGTAGTGACCGTAACGATCTGTTTCCGCTTTAAACGGACGAACCAATTGAGAGTGACATCCCATACAGTTGTTTTTAATATAAATATGACGACCAGCAAGTTCCAACGTCGTGTAAGGTTTAGTCCCTACAGTCGGTTGAGACGCTTGCGCAAAGTTTGGCAAGATCTCGATAAGACCTGCAAACGCGATTGTTAAGAACACCGCTACCGCGAAAAAGAACGGGTGTTTTTCTAACCAGTGAAACATTTTTCCCCTCCTTATTATGCGCCCATCGGCGATGCGTTTTGAAGTTCACTCTCTTCAACACGGCGAGAGCTTGTCATTGTTTTGTACATATTGTACGCGAACAAGAACATACCTACGAGATACAACGTACCACCAACAGCACGGATTGTGAAATATGGGTGCAATACAGCAACCGTATCGATGAATGAGTAAGCAAGGTTACCGAACTCATCGTGCGCACGCCACATCATACCTTGTGTGATACCTGCGATCCACATAGATGTGAAATACAATACAACACCAAGAGTTTGAATCCAGAATTGTGTATTCATCAATGATTTAGAATAAATCTCACGTTTGTATACACGTGGAGCCATGTGGAACAATGCAGCCATAATCATGAATGCAACCCAACCAAGAACACCGTCATGTACGTGACCAACGATCCAGTCTGTAAAGTGAGCCAAAGCATTAACTGATTTGATCGCTTGAATCGGACCTTCAAGTGTAGAGAACATGTAGAACGTAGAAGCCAAGATCATAAATTTGATCAACGGACTGCTAGCTACTTGTTGCCATTCACCCTTCATGGTCAAGAGCATATTAATCGCAGAACCCCATGATGGGAGAATCAATACAACCGAGAATACAGAACCCATAGTTTGCATCCAATCCGGTACAGTTGAATAGATCAAGTGGTGTCCGCCTGCCCAAAGGTAAACAAACATCAATCCCCAGAACGCAAGCAAAGAGAGTTTATATGAATAAACCGCTTGTCCTGATTCTTTTGGAAGGAAGTAATAGATCATCGCAACGATAGGTACAGTGAACCCGAACGCAACCGCGTTATGTCCATACCACCATTGTACCAACGCATCATTTGTACCAGAGTACATTGAAACAGAGTGATACCATGCACCGATTCCGCCTGATGCGAAATACGTTGGAATTTCCATATTGTTGAAAAGATACAACATAGCGATACCCAAGAAAGTAGCGATGTAGTACCAAATAGAGATATAAAGTGATTTTTCACGGCGAATACCGATCAAACCAAATACTGACATACCCCAAATAACCCATACCAAAACAACAGCAATATCGATTGGCCATTCAAAATCTGCATATTCTTTACCGGTAGAAATACCGAGCAATAATGTACCGACTACCGCTACTACAACCAACAAGTAGATAAAAAAGTGCAATTTAGCGAGGAACATCAAAAATTTTGATTCCGCCATAGACACTTTTAATACACGTTGACCGACGTAGTACCATGTAGCCCAGATACCGCTAAGGGTAAATCCGAAGATTACCGAGTCAGTATGTAACGGACGAAGACGGCTAAAGTTGGTGTACTCTGCCAATCCCTCTCCCGCCATTAAATTTACACTTGGATACGCCATTTGCCACGCCAAAATAACGCCGACAAGCATCCCGACAATACCGAGAACAACAGTTACAAGCATAAACCACTTAGCAACCGTGTAATCATACTCCAATGGACGATTCTCCATTTACGACCTCCTTAAAGATTCAAAGCATAAGAGCCGATTAGGGCACCTCTGACTTCACAAAACCGTGAAATCAAAGATGCCCTTAACACTTTTGTAACAAAAGTAGGCTATTAGACACTCTAATAATAGCAACCGGAGTATTTAAGAAATCTTAAATTATTAAACATTTTTAACACTTTTGGAACAAAGTGATAATTTTAAGTATATATAAAGCATTAGGGGTAAAAAAGTAACACTAGTAGGATTTTTTATCGTCAAATCAAGGGAAATTATCCCCTTAATCTAAATTAGCGCTGAAGAAGTTGAAGAAATTCGCTAAAAATATATCGGCTCTCTTTAGGTCCCGGACTGGATTCAGGGTGGTGCTGTACCGAAAAGACATGTCCGCTGTTGTAACGCAATCCTTCGATTGTGTTATCAAACAGATTGATATGGGTAACTTCGGCGATCTCACGTACCGATTCAGGAACATTATAATTATGATTCTGTGCCGTAATCTCTACCATTCCCGTTTTGAGATTTTTGACCGGATGGTTTCCGCCGTGGTGACCGAATTTGAGTTTGTGTGTATCGTACCCGTGTGCAATACTAAGTAGCTGATGTCCCAAGCAGATACCGAATAATGGAATCTGACGAGCAATGAGTTTTTTGATCTCATCTTGTTCTTGTTTCAATACCAACGGATCTCCCGGTCCGTTGGAGAGAAAAACACCGTCAATCTCTTTAGCGTCATAGCGTGCGATCAACGTATCCGCACTAAAGCTATTTGGAAGGACTTCCACTTCCAATCCCGCTTCAGTCAGTTCATTAAGGATATTACGCTTTACACCGAAATCGATTGCGGCAATGCGCGCTTTCGGAGCAGGTGCATCGTTATAGCGGAAATTGAAAGGATCATAAATCCCGTTACGATGGATATACGATGTTTTCGTACTCACCTCTTCAATGTAGTTGATCTCTTCGATACGAGGAGAACTCTCCAGCATTTTTTTGAGTTCTTCTTTGTCCGACACTTTCGTCGAAGCGATCATCATCATCGCCCCTTGGGTGCGGAGCATTTTAGTGATATAGCGGGTATCAATATCGCAGATACCGATAATCCCGTGTTTTTCCAAAAAGGTATGTAATGCCTCTTCGGCACGAAAACTGGAGTGCTGAGATTGATACTGACGTACGATAACCCCTTTGCAGTGCGCACGAGAGCTTTCCATATCTTCGCTGTTTACACCGACGTTACCGATCTCCGGCATCGTAAAGGTGACAAACTGCCCTGCATACGAGGGATCAGTAATGATCTCCTGATAGCCGCTCATCGAAGTATTAAAAACAATCTCCCCAACCGCCGTCGTATCGGCACCGAAACTTTTGGCACTAAGATAGGTGCCGTTTTCGAGATAAATCCACGCATCACGTAACATTACGCCATCCCCCGTCTAACCAATTCATCTTTATAGAGTTTTTCATACACGATCTCATACTCGTCCGTCCCCGGAATCAAGTTACGTTTGTAGCTTTTGATCTTTTGGAATACGGCTGACTCGATTTCGCTCGAATCGGCGATAGAACCGGTAATCGCATCGTAGATGATATTTTTGATACGGTTTTCACTCACATCATAGTTAATCAAATCTTCTTCATAGAGTTCGTTGAGAATTTGGTGGGCAATATCCGAATAGCGATCTTCGTAGGAGAGGACAACACCGAACTCCGGCGCCAATTTCTTTTTGATCATGAAAAAGAGTTGTCGCTCATCGGCAAGATAAAAATCGATCTGATCTTCGTTGGCATTAACGATCTCTTTGACTTTTTCTTCGAGTGCCATCTCTTTTTTGATATTGGCGGTCAAGACCTTTTCGGCCTCTTTGGCGGTACTTTCAAGCCCTTTGGTCATAGTGACCAATCCGCTGCGGCTAAGATCGACAGCGATTCGCGTCGCGATATGGGGTACGTGTGTCAGTGAAACCTTCATTGCCAGCCCTGAGTGAAATTTTTTGCATTTTAGCCTAAAATACCTCTCAAATCGCTTAGGGGAAATACGGAGTTATTTAGGAGGCTCCGGTATTTTTCTCAATTTGTCGGTAATTTCAGACCCTTTTTTCGGGTCCATCTTCGCCAATATTTGTCCGACCACTTTAGAATTCAAGGTACTCATTATATCCGCAGCATCGGATGAGGGCATTTGAGAAAGGATTTGTGCCGAAGCTGAGGGCTTCATTTTGGCAAATGTTTGAGAAACTTTGTCGCTTTTGAGTTGTTTAATCTGCTCCAAAACTTTTTTGTTTTCATCCAACATTTTTTTGATCGACGCCTCTTTGGCTTTGATCTCATTTAGTTTTTGATCAACTTTGACATCTTTGCCTTGTACCATCGCCTCTTTTTTACGCAACAGCTCTTCCGTCGCTCGTTTAAGTGAATCGAGCGATTGTTTTTGCTCATCAATCCGCTCTAATTCGACCAATAGTTCGTTTTTACGATCTTCGAATATTTTGGTACACTCATACGATTTTGTTGCCGGAGCACCGTATAGTGCGCTCATCATTACGAGTATTATCAAACCGATTTTTTTCATAGTGCCTCTTTTTTATAGGTCATTGTACCAATCTCATCGAGCATTTTAGCCTCTTGCGTTTTAAGATGCTTTAATGCGGCATTCATCTCTTGTACTTCCAAGTATTTAAATTTCTCGTAATCTATCATAGCCGCTTTAAACCGCTCTCGCATTTGATGTTGTCGGTGTTCAGCACTCAACAATGCTTGCTTACACCTCTCGATCGTTTGGTGCTGTGCGTGGATCATCGCCGCAGCTTGGGTGAATTCCCCTACACTTCCTTGTGTCGGTAAGCTCATCTGGGAGAGTTCTTCATAAGAAGTATTCAATTTTTCGGTAGCGGAAGCGAGAGCATTATTAGCGGAGATGAGGGCGCGCTCGGCCGTGTCTAGAGCCTTTTTTTTGAGTTTAACCAAAGGCTCGTAACGCGACTTAGCCATAAGCGCTCCTCCTTAGCAGGATTACAAAATAATTGTATCGTTTCGATCCGGTGATGTAGAGATCATACCTATTTTAGTTTGCGTCAACTCTTCGAGTGCACGAAGATACTCTTGTGCCGTTACCGGAAGATCTTCAAAACGACGAACACCTTCGGTTTTATCCCATCCCGGGAATGATTTATAGACCGGTTTGACATTTTCGAGATCAAGCGGCAAATAATCGATCACTTCACCGTTCACTTCATACGCCACACACACTTCGATCGTCTCGAAACCATCCAGTACATCGAGTTTCATAATAGAGAGATCATCACATCCGTTCAAACGGCTCGCATAGCGACATGCTACGGCATCAAACCATCCGCATCGGCGAGGACGTCCGGTAGAGGTTCCGAACTCATGCCCCACTTTACGTAAACGCTCACCGATCTCACCGTGATCTTCAGTCGGGAACGGTCCGTTTCCGACACGGGTACAGTACGCTTTTACGATCCCCGTTACTTTACCGATGTCTTTTGGATTGACCCCAAGACCCGTACACGCACCCGCTGAAATGGTCGATGAACTCGTAACGTACGGATAGGTGCCGTGGTCGATGTCTAGCATCGTCCCCTGCGCCCCTTCGAGAAGAATTTTTTGTCCTTCATCCATAAGCTTCCACGCCATTTGAGTCGTATTGGCTAAAAACGGTACCAATTTTTCAGCATACCCAGTTAACTCGGCAACCAAATCTTCACGACTTGGCAAAGCAATTTCTAACGCTTCAAAAATAGCTTTGTTTTGCTCGAAATACTCCATAACGCGATTGGTCAGTGTCTCTACATCGCGAAGCTCTCCGAGACGGAATCCCGCACGGGCGATTTTTTCACTGTAAGCCGGCCCGATACCGCGACCTGTGGTACCGATCGCTTTTTCACCGCGAAGTTTCTCTTTGGCTTGATCGATCAAAATATGAAACGTCAAAATCATGTGAGCGGATTCAGAGACGAATAAACGGCCGAGCAAGTTATCAAACTGTTTCATCTCTTTGATCAACGCTTCAGGAGAAACAACCACACCGTTACCGATGATATTGATCGCTTTCGGGTTCAGAATCCCTGATGGGATCAAATGAAGAGCATGCGTTTTACCGTCAACGACGATGGTATGTCCTGCATTGTGCCCCCCTTGATAACGGGCGACACAATCATATTTTTGCGCGAGTAAATCGACGATTTTCCCTTTTCCTTCGTCTCCCCACTGGATACCGACAATCAAATCTGCTTTCATAAATAATCCTACTTTTAGTTATTGGTGTAATGCGTCGATCAACGCATCGGTGTAAATAGCGAATCCGACCGAAACGGTTTCGTC
>NZ_DASUIQ010000109.1:0-6038 GCF_036279695.1 Sulfuricurvum sp. | reverse complement strand
GGCAGCTGTGCCGTACGGGTAAACGGGCGTGAAGAATTGATGTGCGAATACAAACCGAGTGAGGGGGATTTGATTGAGCCGATCCGAAATGCCCGTGTTATTCGTGACTTGATCGTTGATACGTCATCTATCGAACGATTTAACTGCGCAGGGATGGCATGGAGTGAATCATCCAAAGAGATAAAGGTAAGTGCCGAGGATATGGAGCGGATCGAGACGCAAAGCGACTGTATTTTGTGCACCTCATGTTTTAGTGCCTGTCCTGTATATGCCGCAAATCCCGCATTTTTAGGTCCCTTTGCCCTCACCCGTGTTTGGCGGTATGTGAACGATCCTCGAGAAGAAAACAGCGAGGAAAAAATGGCAGCGGTTCAAACCAACGGCATTTGGGATTGTACGTTGTGCGGAGCATGTGTTCCTGTTTGTCCGCAATCGATCGCTCCGATGCAGGATATCAAAATGCTTCGAATGAAAAGCGCCATGTTAGGTTATCCTGATCCGACAATGAATTTCGGGGGAGGTTTTGATTTGGGGGGATGGGATTTTTAAAACATTAAGGTTTGGTTGTGTTATACTAACTGTATAAATACAAAGTTTATACAGGATAGACATTATGGCATCAGAACACTCTCTCGACATCTCTGCAAAAATCGACCTTCAAGCCTTCAAAGACGCGATAGCCCAAGCCGAAAAAGAGGTAATAGGTCGTTACGATTTCAAAGGGGTTACCTATGAGATCAACTACCGCGAAAAAGAGAAACAGCTTATCCTCCTCGCTTCCAGTGATAACAAACTCGACGCTCTCAAAGACATCGTCGTTGCAAAACTGATCAAACGGGGACTCTCCTCCAAAGCATTAAATGAACTCAAAACCGAAGATGCAAGCGGCGGAAGCCGAAAAGCAACCTACAAAATCGTCGATACCATCGATGCCAAAGAGGCAAAAAAAATTCAAGCCGAAATCAAAAATCTTAAAACCAAAGCAACCGTTGCGATTGAAGGGGAACATATCCGCGTCAAATCAAAACAGATCGACGAACTGCAAAAAATCATGGGGGCGATCAAAGCGATGGAGTGGGAAGCACCCCTCGTATTTGACAATTTTAGATGAAACAAAAAGTAAGCTGTTTTAAAGCGATAGACAAGCGTATTATTACCGAGGGGGAGAATTTAGCGTTCTCTCTTTATATGGCTAATGCCGATAAAAACGGTATGACACTGTTGCTCGAATCGGGCAATACCATCGATGGAGATATGAAGGTTACCCTTCGCTCTGTTGATAAACTCTACACGGAAGAGCGGGAATATCCCGCGTATAAAGCGTACCTCAATCATCATATTCAATACATAGCCTCACGCAAAGATATTCCGACCGAAGAGAAAGCGGCGATTGTCTATGAAAAAGCGACAGAGGTAATGGATACAATGTTCCAAGACCCTGAAGCTTTGGGGAATATTCAAGAGATACAGCCGCTCGTCGGCGGGTTTATCGAGATCGTATTGCACGATTCGGGTGCGGTAGAGTCGTTGATGCAGATTACGGCACATGATTACTATACCCATACCCATTCGATCAATGTGAGTATCTATACGATTAGTTTGGGGGCTTTTTTGGGGATTCGCGGAGAGGAGCTTTCTACCCTTGGAACCGCAGCCGTTTTGCACGACATAGGCAAAAGTAAGGTCGATTACAACATTATCAATAAAAACGGACGACTCGATGATATGGAGTTTGAAGAGATGAAACGCCATCCCGCCGAGGGGCATCAAATCGCATTGAATCTCGGAATAACGGATGAGCGTATCTTGACCGGTATCCGTCACCATCATGAACGGCTCCACGGAGGCGGTTATCCTGATAATCTCAAAGGGGTGAAGATTAGTAGATTTGCCCGTATCATCGGTGTTTGTGATGTGTTTGACGCCCTATCGACCAAACGCTCGTATAAAGACCCGATGACCTCTTTTGAATCATTGCGCCTGATGAAGCAAGAGTTTAAAGAGCACTTGGATATGAGTATTGTGGATGCCTTTATTAAAATGTTACTTAAGCGGGAGCAAACGAAATGAAAAAGATGACAATCGCCGATGCAGCCGAGTACTACAATGTTTCCAAGGAGGCAATCCATAACCGTATCCGACGGGGAAGTTTGGATTGTATTGTCGATAACGGGGTTAAATACGTAGCGGTAGAGTCGGCAAAAGGAAATACGGCTTCGGCTAACATCGCAAACGATAACCGTTATACCCAATACATCGAACAAGAGAATGAACGGCTTCGTGAAAAAGTGGATGTTCTCGAGAAAGAGACGACACGGTTGCGGGATCAGCGTGAGCAAATGTTGATTGACGAACGGGTAAAAGTGGAGCAGATTTACAAAGAGCGTGATGCACAGCTGCGAAATGTTTTGCATGTAGTTGCGACCAAATTTCTCTCTCACGTCAATACCGATACGGTGATGGAAGAGGCAAATGTTGCCGATGCGATCAATGTCGATGTGGTCGACAGTGAGATCGATGAATGGGTATCGCTGAAGTCGTTTTTAAAACTCAAGCGGTATAACGACAAAGAGAAAAAGAAGATAAAAAACCGTTTTGAATCGTTGGCGGATGAAGATATTCGCCTCAGTACCCGAGGGGGGAAAATCTTTTTAAATCCTTCCGAATACGATTATTCGGATCTGTTGCTCTAGGCAACAACGGATGTGAAGCAAATACGTATTTTTCGGCGCTATGATGAGAGCCGGAGAACGGCGTATGTGGAAATCGAAAAGTGGTTTATTGATGTCGGAGACGTCTTGGATTTTGACCTTTTCTTGTTGGAAGGGAATTACTCCGAAAAAACCATTTTTTTGCCTAAGAATACCCCCGTTGATGTAAATATCAAAAAAGAGATGGACGATCATCGCTCTCTTTTTGTCCGCCAAAGCGATCTCCCCGTATATGAACTGTTTGTGGATAAAGTTGTCCAAAGTGCCGCACGCAATGAAAAGATGCCGATCACGAAAAAAGCGGCCGTCATCTATCGCCAAGCATCGGTTATACTCGATGAGATGTTTGAAAATCCCGAAGAGCTTGAAAACGTTCCGAAATCAAAAACAGTTGTCAATACATTTGTCGGGACGATTTTCAGTGATAAACACGCGATCGAGTCATTGATGAAAATAACGGCGTATGACTACTATACCCATACCCACTCGATTAACGTTTGTATTTACTCTCTGAGTTTAGGGGCGTATTTGGAGCTGGATTCGGTAATGCTTGAAGAGCTTGGGATGTCGGCATTGATGCATGATTTGGGGAAATGCCGAGTCGATCCGAAGATTACCAATAAAAACGGAAAACTAACCGAGAGTGAGTTTGAAGCGATGAAACATCACCCTCTTTATGGCTATACGATTGCCCTGAAGATCGGTGTTCACGATAGGCTTATTCTCGATGGGATACGTCATCACCATGAAAAACTCGACGGCAGCGGTTATCCTGATGGGTTGATGGGAAAAAGTATAACACTGTTTGCCCGAATTATCGGTGTGTGTGATGTATTTGATGCCCTCTCGACCAAACGATCCTACAAAGATAGAATGAGCTCTTACGACACGCTAATGCTGATGAAAAAAACGATGCAGCATCATCTCGATATGGAGATAGTCGATGCCTTTATCCGAATGCAGAAGCACGACGACATTTTATCGGTGCTTTGAGCTATAGCGTTTTTCTGCTGGATTTGAGCGTGTTTGTTGGGCTTTGGTGCGATTGAGATTGTTAAAACAGCTTTGACAGATGGCAAATTCCGCATTCGGTGATAGAGGTTTTCCACATGTTTTACAGCGCGGGACGAAGTGACTTTGTTGGAGTGAATTTTCGATAAAACGGTTCAGTTCCCCACGAAACAGTCGTGCTTTTTCCGCATCCACGAAAAACTCCGCCATTCGGTACGACAGCCATAGATACAAACTGATCTCTTTGATCCGATCTTCCGCCTCTTGGAGCTCTTCCATCGATAACGCATAGTTCCCTAATTGCTTCGGCGGGATATAAGCGATCGGTTTTTTCTGCTCCAATGCTCTCACATAACGCTCAAATGATGCCATCACGAGGGGTGATGAGGTGGAGAGCGGTGCGGTAGCGAGGGTGTATTTGGTGCGCATATCGAGATCGTACTGGTCGATAATAGCAGAGGCTTCCTGCATCGATTCGAGATTGGCAGCTCGGAACGGTCCTTCGAATTTCATATTTTCAACGAAAAAATCGACGATGGCGGAGAGCGATTTCTCCTCCAAAATATTCGAGACGAGCATGATGTGATCGAAATTCGCCATCACGTTAAACGGCAAGGCGATAGGCTCGATGTTTTTGGTAAAGAGGGATGTGATGGTTTTGAGAACATCTCCCGTGAGCGCTCCGACATACCCCTTTTCACTAAGACCGTAACGTCCTGCCCGTCCCGAAATCTGTCGTACTTCCGTCGCGGTGAGGTTACGCTGATTTTGCCCGTCGAATTTGTCCGCTTTGGAGAATAACAGTGTTTTGATCGGGAGGTTCAGCCCCATACTGATCGCGTCGGTAGCGACGAGAATATCGGTCTCTCCTTCGCGGAAACGGCGTGCCTCTTCACGGCGCACTTCAGGGCTGAGATTGCCGTAGATAACGCTGGTTCGATAGGTTTTGGAGAGCTGCTGTTTGAGGCGTAGGGCGTTGGAACGGGTAAAGGCGATAACGGCAGTTTTAGGCTCGATAGCGGTGATCGGAGTGGCCGATTTGAGGAGTTCGAGAGGATTTTTTCGCTCAAATTCTACAATCTCCAACGGCTCGTTCAGATATTCGGCTAACGCGATAATCGCTTCGCGGGCATTGGGTGATCCCGTCATAATGACCGTTTTAGCGGGTGCACCGATGATGGCATTCGCCCACGCCCATCCCCGATCACGATCATCGATCATCTGTACCTCATCGATGACACAGCAATCCACTTCAACTTCGAAGCTGAGCATCTCGATGGTGGAGCTGATATGGGTGGCATCTTCGTCGAGGAGCTGTTCTTCTCCCGTGATCAGCGATGCACTCACCCCATCATCCCGAAGGGTCTCATATCCCTCTAACGCCAACAAACGCAACGGTGCGAGATAGTATCCCGTCCCCGCACGTTTAAGGTGTTGGAACGCCGTATACGTTTTACCGCTGTTAGTCGGTCCTGTGTGAAAGATCAGACGGCGGCGCAGTGAACGTGCCAGCGGGAAGAGATTTTTAAAATCGCGTACGGTACGTGCTAACAATGCTTGACGCTGACGTTTGAGGAGTTCTCCCGCTATGCGCTGATCGAAGGCAAACAGTACCCGACGGGATGTTTTGGAACTGATATGCGGGGTGTAGGTGAGATAGGGCAAAAGCAATTCGTAAACGATCTCATAGAGATAGCTGTTCTCCATCTCTAAGAGTTTGGCGCGCTCGCGGCACTCGTTCACCAAATGTTCCAGCTCA
Organism: Sulfuricurvum sp.; assembly: GCF_036279695.1. GTDB lineage: Bacteria > Campylobacterota > Campylobacteria > Campylobacterales > Sulfurimonadaceae > Sulfuricurvum. The sequence goes on along the minus strand of NZ_DASUIQ010000109.1, from coordinate 557 downwards.
TTTAAAAATGCTCTCTCTTCGTGGACGCTTTGCTCTTCCACCATCGCCGCTATAGTAAGCTCTTCTTCGTTCCATATTTGTCGGCTCAACTCGTGTGCGTCCAAATGAAGCGACAGCGAATAGTGCAAAGCATCATCCCGATAGGGGAGCTGAAGCTGTTTATTGATCTCGATGATCAAATCATCGTTTGTGACAAATGCCAAAGGGGTATTGAGGTGCCGTCCCAAAACATCCCGTAACACTTCCGTATCGAGTGAGCCGTAGGTTTGAGTGGTTGGGGGGGCGCTTTTGAGGGATGCAATAATCTGTTCGCGGGTTAGATAGCGATGATGGGTGAGATTGAGCGAAGCCAGAAACAGGTTTGTTTGCTCTTGTTTTTGAAGTGTTAGCGCTGTTTTTAGCTCACTGATCTCGGGAACCAAGACCTCCAATGCCTCTTCGTGGAGCCGTTTTTCATTCAGCGGCGGGGTTTTAATGACATGGATTTTGGTAAAGGTTTCATCTTCAAAGCGATAGGTGATCGGAGCGTAATACTCCAGCGTATCGTCGTAGTTGAA
>NZ_DASUIQ010000108.1:0-16917 GCF_036279695.1 Sulfuricurvum sp. | reverse complement strand
CATCCTCGATTATCCCGACATATTCACCTATCGCGGTAGAGACGAGTTTCTGGATGGTAGCCATAGCGATAACCCTCTCCTCTTCTTGCGCAACCAGAACAATCGCACTCTCAGTATCGAGTAAAAGTTTTAATCCGCGAGATTGTTTTTCCGTGTCAATCGTGAAATCATCTTCGATAGCAAAAAGCTCACCGAGCAAACGTGCCATATCTGAAATATCCTCATACGAAGCACGTCGAATATTCATCGTCCTGTTTTCATCCTCTCTAGTATCTCACCCAGTTTATCGTGGCGAAGTTGAATCAGACGCTCTATCTCTTCATAATCAAACGTACCGAAATAGGACATGTCAAAAAGCCGCAGAAGGGCTGCACGACAACAGCTCTTGTCACACCCCGTGACCAATTTTTTCGCTTTTTTATAAGGGAGAGAAGTTTCTTGAAAAATTTTTATGGCATCGGCAACGTTTTTGTTACCGCATTCACAAATTTCAAGAGCTAAAATTTCTTCTTTGGTTGCCATCATTCACCCCTTAGAGGGAGTGCTCTGCTTTGTATTTGTTTGCTGTTTCAACCGCATCGTACAACTTTTGAGCTAACTGCGGCATTTTAACATGATTTGTCCAAACGGTGTCTTCGACAATATCGTGGATTTCAGAAGCTATTTCGACGGCTAGTCGTTTGAGCTTCGCCAACTCTTTTTTGTGATCAGCTTCGGTCATTTCAGACATAGAATATCCTTTTTGAATATTCTATGCATTTTTTATTCAATTGCAATAATTTACGATTGTGTTTATACTTCTCTATCCTGCATCCGGTCTCGAATGGCCAAGAACTGATCCAAATGTTCAAAAAACAGATCGATCATGGTCGGATCGAACTGTTTTCCCCTCTCTTCCCTAAACAACTCTAAAATCTTCTCCAACGGCCATGCCGCTTTATAGATACGATCATGTCCCAAGGCATCAAATACATCAGCAACAGCCGTAATACGACCGTAGATCGGAATCTCTTCAGCGATCAACCCTCTTGGGTATCCCTTTCCGTCCCAGCGTTCATGATGGGTATAGGCAACGACTGCCGATGCTTTTAATATCTCTCTTTGAGAATGTTTCAATAGCTCATATCCGATTTCCGCATGGGTTTTGATAAGATCAAACTCTTCGGGGGTAATACGTCCCGGTTTGTTGAGAATATGATCCGGAATCCCCACTTTACCGATGTCATGCATCGGGGATGCCTCTTTGAGCAGTGTCGCATCCTCTTCACTCAAACCGATTAGTTTAGCAAGCAGATAAGAGTATTCAGCGACCCGTTTGACATGCAGTCCCGTCTCTAAAGAACGGGTCTCACCTATCATTCCCATTGTTGTGACGATCTCTCTTTGGGTATCGATAATCTCTTTGTTTAGATTGACAATCTCGGTAACATCATGCATAATCTGAATAGTTTCGATGACATTTCCGGGAAGATCACTAACGGGATAAAAAAAGTTTTCAGTAACATATTCGTCTCCGTTTTTGGCAATATTGGTCATCTTTTTATGCACTGTTTTTTTCTGTAATAGCTGCGCATGTATCTGTTTACATATCCCTTCCTGTCGATGTTTCTCATGCCTAAATGCTTCACAATTTCGTCCAATCAGTTCTTTCGTTTCAAATCCGCTCAATAGACAAAATTTTTCATTTACACTGGTAATCAAATTTTCCGTATCCGTTTTAATAATCGCCGTGGTCGAATTAATCGCCTCTTCGTACTGCGCTGCATAGTGACGATGCTCTTCGAAATTTTTGCTTGTGGTATCGAGATCGTATTTGAGAGCGAGCTTATACTCTTCAAGTTCCGTCACGTCGATACGAATGGAGACATACTCTTTAAATGAGCCATCATAATTGTAAATAGGGGTTATTTGGGTGACAACGTAATAGTGTTCACCATTTTTCCGTCGATTCTTGAGTAACCCTTTCCATATCATGCCGCATTGAATCATTTGCCACATTTGTGCGAACACCTCTTTAGGTGTGTCCGGTGAGCGAATAATATTATGAGGAGAGCCTATCAGCTCTTCTCTACTGTATCCTGAAATAATTTCAAAATTTTTGTTGACATCCTGAATAATCCCCTTATCATCCGTGATGGAAAAAATAGAGGCCTCCTTGATGGCATTTTTAAATTGTTCTAAGTAATTAATGTTTCGATCGAGATCTTCCGACGTTTTAGTAACCAGAGTGGTAAGTGCTTTAATGGCAATTTCTTGCTGATTCTTTTCTCTATTTATCGGATTTATCGTTAAAAGGTCGTTGAGGGGGTTTTCGGACAAAACGGCTATTGTCGTCGTCATATTCAAAAGAGCATTGCGGCACGTATGCGCATCGTGAAAAAATTCGCCGTAGGTCATAAACCCCGTAGTCGGAGCTATTTGGTCTAAAATGGAGAGTTCATCTTTGTAGTATTTCCCCAAAATTTGCCGTCTTGCTCCGCAACTGTAGACGTAAATTGCCTCTTTTTTATGGTTAAATTGTCGAGAGAGAATTTGATGATTTAGTTTTTCAATATGTTCAATATTTGCATATCCGAATTTCACACTCGTCCCCTCAGAGATACCTCCGGCAAAAGTGATAGATCCGCTCTCTTTGTCAAAAGAGACGACAGCTCTAGCGACGTCAATATCACCGATTTTAAAAATCAGACCAAACTCGTTCCAAAATTTTAAAATATTTTCAGCAACATCGTCCCCCAGATAGTGGGCATAAAGTGCCAATGGGCTTTGATGGTTTATCTCATAAACTACATTGCCCGAAGCTTTCGTCACCTCCATTTCCTGACCAATCGTCTGAATATTTAAAAGATGCTCCGTCCTGACTTCAAGAGCGATCGAGGAGAGTGCAGCGACAACAACGTCACAATCATCGACATCAGTCGAAAAAACTTCACAGTGCATGAAAGGAAAATCATTTCCCGAATTTCCTCCCGCAACATTACAATTAGGAAACCGTCTTGCCAACATATCCATAAAAAGTGCCGAATCCAGCCGAAACATATTGGCAAAAACAATCAATAGTTTCGTATCGTCCTTGACGTAATTTTCAGCGAGATCGTCTATGAGTGTTTTAAGATTTTGGGATTTATACCCCACCGCTCTAACGTCAGTGCGTTCAAAAATAGAAAATGAAAGGGTGACATGAGAATCAACAATCATTCCGTGATCTATATTTCCTCCACTTGTTGTCGCAATTAGTGAGGCATGAGGCATAAGTGAACATATTTCGGAACGAATACGATAAAGGGTTTCGTTACTTTGATCTGAACCAAATAACTGTATTAGAACAGATTTTTCTCTTTCCAGATCGTGAAGCGTGCAAAATCGCTCCAATTCGTCATAATTTTGATAGAGATGATTCAGAAGTTTCATGTGACCTCTTCATTAAATTTAATATTTAATTAACGCATTTTAGTTACATATAATTATATGCATTGCTTGGTCACAAATTGGTCATGTATTTTAATAAAAAAGATACTTAAACATGACTATTATTAAAGATGATTGGATACAGGTCTAGCAGGCTTCAATATATATCTTGTACAATTGATTGGTAGAAAGTTTTATTTTTGGAGCGATGTATTCAAGATGTTTTTGCAGTTCTTCCGATCTTTCCAATTTTTCTGAAATAGATAAAAGTTTCCCCAGATACCCTGTACGAAGAAATAGTGCATCAGTCATGGCATCGGAGAGGTTAATTTTTTCGATAATTTCATCCATCGATACTTGTAAATAGGTATCGATCAACGAAAGGCTCCCTACAAAAAATGCTTCGTCGAACAATTGATCATTCCCGTGTATTTTGACCAGCGAACTCATAAAATTTGCCCGAAATTTTGCCGCTTCGACAAGAGATTCGCGAAACGGTTTATCTTCAGATTCCATGTACAAAAATAGTCCAAGCCATGCTCGTACTCTTGCAGGTCCCAGTAAATTAAGAATTTGTTTTATACTGGTGATTTTGTGATTAAAATTAAATTCGGCAGAGTTAATGTATTTGAGGAGCATAAAGGTTAGTTCCGGTGCTTCCATGAATTTTTCGAGAATAGAATCTACATGTGTTTCACTTTGGAGTATATTGATTAACTCGATTGCTTTGGCAACCGAAGGTTCGATTTGTTTACCACTGAGGATCGATGGCTTTTCGAAAAAATAACCTTGAAATAACTCAAAGCCGGCATTTTTATACAGCTCATACATTTCAATCGTTTCAACTTTTTCTGCTAATAGTTTGATCGGATAAGGGCGAAAGAGATTAACAATAGCTTCGAGGCAGGACTTATCCGTAGCAAGAACATCAATTTTAATCACTTCAACATAATCAAAAAGAGGCTTAAAATATTCTATTCGATCTCTTCTGCAATCAAAATCATCCAATGAAAACCGATACCCCATCTCATGAAGTTCTCGGATTCTGTTAATAAGAGTATCTGACATTTGTGTGAACTCTAGAATTTCAAAAACAAATTGATCTTTGGGGAGAGATAAAATGATGTCACTCAACAATGAGGTTTCGTCAACATTGATAAAAGCCGTTTTACCGTTAAGAATCGTAGATGTTCCGATATTATGCATAAGATTGAGAATGACACGCGCTGTTGCTTTTGTATTATCCAGATAACCGGCTTCAAGAGAAGTGATATTGCCACGATAGAGCAGTTCATACGAGACACAGTTACCGTTCGTATCCAAGATCGGCTGTCGTCCGATATACGTATTAGCAGATTCCATCATTTATAAGCCTTTTCACTTTATAACTGATAGATTAGCAAGAAAACGGTCATGTATAGGTCATCTCATATATGACTCAAAATCGCCGTATCAACAATTTTTTTAACAAAAATGGGATAAAACAAGGAAAAAATAGATTAATGTGATACTAAACGGTCACAAATCGGTCATAAATATGTTGCAATATCCAACTTTTTATAAATGAAATTTTTTGTCTCTAAGTACATTATCACAATGACGATGTATTTTATTTAACCATATTGCAATAAATTTGCAACAAACGATTGCTATACTTTTGCAAATTTGTATAAATAAAAGGCAATATAAAGTGTTTCATTCCTTAACAATTAAAACAAGATTATGGTTATTCGCAGTAATTTTTACCGCAGGTTTTTCATTATTCGCACTGATGTCATTTCTTGCCATGAACTCTATCAAAATCAATGGTGATCTTTACCATGAAATTGTTCAGACAAAAGATCTCATTGCCGATGTCCTTCCTCCCCCCGAATATATTATTGAAACTCGATTAGTTAGCTTAGAAATGTTACAGATTAAGAATGCTGATGAACTAGCTACATTGATTAAGACGGTTGAACGGCTAAAAGGCGAATATGAAGATCGACATAAATTCTGGCTAGACAACCTTCATCACGAAAAAATTCGGCCGCTTATGATAGAAAAGGCTTATGTTCCTGCACTTAAATATTATGATATTTTAGAGAAAAAATACATACCGGCCATCAAATCAGGCAATTTGGCATATGCATCTTCATTGGCATCCGGAGAGTTAAAAGAGGTTTACTTTGAGCATCGTAAAGCTGTAGATGAGATTGTTGTATTGTCTAATGAATATTCACTGAGCAATGAAAAGAAAGCTACCGAATTATTAAAATCCGAAACTATAAAACTTTTTATTCTATTTTTTATTATTTTCATGAGTGTTTTGTACATTGTCTATCATTCGATTCAAATTATATTGAATAAAATCAGCTCGATGTCTGTAATGGCAAATGAATTGCATAATGGAAATTTAACCCATCGCATCCCCACAGAAGGAAATGATGAAATTTCAGCTGCTGCATTACATATTAATCAGTCACTGGACAACATGCAAAAAATCATGAAAGATATTAAAAATATTTCTTTCCAAAATGGAGAAACAGCTGCTGAACTAAGCATAACTTCTCTGGATATCGGTAAAAGAATTGAAAAAAATGCTCATGAAATCGTTACTAATCAACATGAATTATCCAACGTAGAAAAAATAATCGAGTCTACTACAGAACAGTCGTTGCAAATGGTAAAAGAGATTGAAAATGCAAATCAAATACTAAAAGAAGCAAAAGAAAAAATAGCTAAGATGGATGAAGATATCCAATTTAGTTCAGAAGCTGAGAGTTCTCTCGCCGAAGATTTGGAACGACTTTCTCAAGAGGCAGTCCAAGTTCAGTCGATTTTGACAATTATAGGAGATATTGCGGATCAAACGAACCTTTTAGCACTAAATGCGGCAATCGAAGCAGCCCGTGCAGGTGAACATGGACGTGGTTTTGCTGTTGTTGCCGATGAAGTACGTAAATTGGCAGAACGAACCCAAAAAAGCTTATTAGAAATCAATTCAACAATTCAAATTATTCTTCAATCTATAAATGATGCCGGAGAAAAAATGGGGATTAACGCTAAATCGATCAGAGCGACTTCTGAATCATCCAAATCCGTTCAAGAGTCAATCACATCAACCGTAGATACAATGTCCAAAGCAAAAGAAAAAGTCGAAATGACATCCAAAGAGTCTGAACGTGCCAAAATAGCTATTAACAATGTATCCGCTCTATTTCAAACGATCAACATCTCTTCGTCTGAAAATGCTATTAGTGTAGAACAAATTGCGGATACATCGAAAAATCTTGATCAAATGAGCAAAGGGCTCAATGCACAATTGAAGCAATTTAGAACGTAACGAATACCGTAGTCTCAAAGCGAAAATGCATAGACATTGTCAAAATTGACATTACGATCTTCTCCATAACACATGTGGAGGAACGTCCCTTTTTTCTGGAAATGGTATTTTTCAAACAGGGAGACCGCTTTGGTATTTCCCATCGGGACATCGGCAAACACTTTTTTCAGCCCTCGAAAATAGAGAACCCCCTGCATCATTTTCTCCGCCTCTTCTTCATAGCCCGCGCGGCATTGCCACGGCCCCAGATAGACACCGCGTGAATTGATGACGCTGGAGTGCTGAAAAGAGTTTGGCAAAGCAAATTTGAGCGAACTGTTACGCTCCATCTCATCCATCATAAAATCCATCCGATCTTCGCCGAATGTCTCCATATCGATCCGTCGAATCGTCGCATCGAAATTTCCGCTGTCGAGCTCTTTGGCCTGAGCATTCGTAAAACTAAACGGAGGAACTTTCCCAACATTGAGGAATCGCCCTACTTCCATAACCGATTTAAACCCATACGCTTGAAAAAACGGCTCCAGTGCCGGATTGGCGTGTAAATAGAGAGAGGGGTGTTCCTCTTTGAGCGCTCCGAACAGTGTAGCGAAAAGACGGCGTCCGATCCCTTGTTTTTGATGGGTCGGTTTCACCATGAAATACTTGATCATCGCCGAGGTTTCAAACTCTATTGCCATCACCGCACCGACCAATACCCCCTCATCATACGCGCCGTAGCACAGATGGGGAGAATGCATCATCATGAGTTTGACGTGATACCCATCGAGGAGCCAGCCCACCTCTTCGGCGATTTTGGTGAGTTCCGCCACATCGGCGTATTTAAGCCATACTATAGACACACCGCATCCTGATAGAGAGATCTGAGTTCATACGTCTCCAAAACCCGTTTACGGGATGTGACGATTTCACGGATTTTAGGGAGCAAATCGCCCAAAATGGAGTTGTCCGCGCTGATCCCCATTCGTGCTAAATGGTAGCGGATCGTTGCACTTCCCGAGTGCTTTCCGATGGGATAAGAGCTTTGCAATCCCACTTCACTCGCTTCATAAGGCTCATATGCATGGGAATCTTTCATCATCCCATCGGCATGAATACCGCTCTCGTGGGCAAATATCCGCTCTCCGATGATAGGGGCATTATGCGCTAAATCGATATTGGCGGCATGGGCAACGCTCTGCACCAACTCCCGCAACTGTATCGGATCGATGGTACGCGCTTCCCCGTAAAGGTGTTTGAGTGCCATCAGAATCTGTTCAAACGAAGCATTTCCAGCCCGCTCGCCCAATCCGATCACGGTGGTGTTCATGCTGATTGCCCCCGCATCGATTCCGCTGAGGGCATTGGCATTGGCAAGTCCGAAATCGTTGTGAGTGTGCATTTCGATCGGGAGGAGATCAAGATCACTCAATGCTTTGATGGAGGTATAGGTTTGTGTCGGTGTCATCACCCCGATAGTGTCGCAATAGCGAAAACGGTGTGCTCCACACTCACGGGCGAGTTCCATCACATCGCGGATAAACTCATGACTTCCGCGAGAACTGTCCTCCCCACCGATACAGATAAAAAGTCCCTCACGCGATGCGGTGCTGACGACTCTCTCGAGCTCTTTTAATACATTTAGTTTGCTCCCCCCAAATTTCACCCCGATCAGCAGATCAGAGATAGGGATAGAGAGATCGACCGCTTTGACACCGCAGGAGAGGGAAGAGTCTAAGTCCTCCATTTTCATCCGATTCCACGTCATCATCCGAGCCTTCAGACCCAAAGCCAAAAGTTCTTTTATATCGTCGCGCTCTTTGACACCCATCGCCGCGATACCGATTTCGAGTTCATCCGCACCGCACGCATCGAGAAGCGTTGCAATATGGAGTTTTTCATCGGTATTGAATGCAACGTAGGGAGCTTGTTCCCCGTCACGCAATGTAGTGTCGTTGATGAGCGCCATAATAGGCTCCTTTAATTGACTTCCATTTCCTCTGGGAGGTTGAAATATTTTCGGGTCGCTTTGAGTACCGATGCTTCGATCGGCTGATACGCATAGCTTTGATCAGCGACAATCCCCGCAGCTGCCAAATCACCTTGCGGACATCCGCCGATTTTCGCCGTAAGGATCAGTTTGATGTCTTTGAGACGATCCAATATCGGTTGAAGCGGATTCGTACCGTCCGGTCCCGCACAGTATTCGGCTTCCACTTTGCGGTGGTGGATAAATCGTATCCCTTTGTCCCCCGCTTCGTAGATCAAGAACTCACGTACGCTTCCAAAGTGTTGGTTAATCATCCCCTCGCCCGCCGTCGTCACCGCAACGAGGATCGTATGACCATCGGAGCTCAGTTCTTCTTTCTCTTTGCGGACACGCTCATTCGCCTGATCGAGGAAGAATCGGAACTCTTCGATTTTCGCCTGAGCCGCTTGGCGTGCTTCGAGATCGTATTTGATTTGAAGCTCGTCGAAGCTGAGCCCCGCAAAAGTATCTTTGGTGAACTCCGCTCCGCGGTCTTCACCGATAAGCCCGACCGCATCGGCGCGGCATTGACGGCAGTGCTGCATGAGTTTCATATCCATACCGCACGCTTCTTGAACCGCCATTTGTTCCTGATCCGTAGCACTCGGTACACCAGCCAATGCAAAGGCAGTCCCGAATTCCGGTTCGGATAGGATCGGCATGATGTTATGCAAGAAAACACCTATCTCTTTGAGTTTTTTGGAGACTTCCGGCAAATGTTTGTCATTGATACCCGGGATAAGAACCGAATTCGCTTTGATCAAAATCCCTTTTTCGACACATTTTTTCATCCCCTCTAGCTGACGTTCGAGGAGAATTTGTGCCGCTTCGCGGCCGTAATAGCGTTTGTTGTTATAGAAAATCCACGGATAAATTTGGCTTCCGATCTCTCCGCTCTCATCGACGCTGTTGATCGTGACGGTGATGTGATCGATATTATGTTCTACCATCTCATCGATATAGGTTGCGAGTTCCAATCCGTTGGTGGAGAGACAGAGTTTCAAATCAGGTGCAAATTTGCGAACCATACCGAATGTGTCAAATGTTTTTTTCGGATTCGCCAACGCATCCCCCGGACCGGCGATACCTAATACACTCATACGCTGAACTTCACCGCCGACGAGGAGCACTTTTTTTGCCGCCTCTTCAGGTGTTAAACGCTCTGACGTAACGCCGGGGCGGGATTCATTCGAACAGTCGTATTTACGGTTACAGTAATTACATTGGATATTGCACGCCGGGGCTACCGCGACGTGAATACGGGCATAATGGTGGTGGGCACCCTCTGAATAGCATGGATGATTATGAATCTTCTCTTTGATGTCATCGGGCATAAAAGCTTCGTTACCGCTTGAGGAACAGCTCATCTTAAACTCCTTAGTAAAAAATCCAATGATTCAATCGCCTCATCCAGCATGCAACCATTTTCTTGTAGGAGTTAATGCAAAGTGTGTTCTATCGGTTTAAAAAGAGAAATTTGACAAAAAGCGACGTTTTTGTAGGAGTTTTAACGGTAGTGTAGAATATGAGATTAGAGTGTAGGTTTCGGGATAGAGAAGAGATACCCCTGTGAATGATCGATCCCGAGTTCTATCAGCTTGGCAAATACAGCCTCATCTTCGACAAATTCGGCAATCGTTTTAATCCCTTTTCGATGGGCAAAGAAGAGGATACTCTCTACCGTAAAGAGGTGATCTTGGTCTGTGTTGATGTTTTTAATCAGTGAGCCGTCAATTTTAATAAAATCAACGTCCAGTTTGCTCAGATAGCTGAAATTTGAATATCCGCTGCCGAAATCATCAATCGCGATCTTGCACCCGAACTGTTTTACGCTCTGGATAAAATCGACCACCTCTTCATAATTGACAATCCCCTCGGTTTCCACAATCTCAAAAATAACCCGATTCGCGGCAGATGAGGACTCCAATATTTGATACAAATATTCCCTTGTCTCATCCGATACAATATCCTGCACCGTAAGATTAATCGAAAACTCGTAACTGTTTTGTTCAAACATCGAAAATGTTTTTTGGATCATAATACGGGTCAATTTGTCATAGAGTTTTGATTTTTTCGCATGTTCTAAAAACCAAAACGGGCTTAGAACGGAACCATCATGTTCCACTAGCCGTATCAATGCCTCGTATTTAACAATTTGACGGGTTTTATTATCGACTATCCCTTGGAAATAAGGGACAATTCGATCTTCTTCGATGGCAGATTTGATTTTATTAACCATCCAGATATTGTTACGGGTTTTTTCAGTCAATGCCGTGTTATCATTGAAAAAAATCAACTTTTCTTGCAGCTCTTTCGCCTCTTTGAGTGCCATATGAGCAAGATTATAGACATCCGAGTAGGTTGCATGGGCGACTCCGCCGGAGACATTGATGGAGATGTCGTATCCTGCAATATTGTATTTGAAATTTTCAAGCTTGTTGATGTGGTCTATCGCGTGATCTCGCAGTTCATCGTCAAATGTTCTATCGACACAAATAATCGCAAATTCATCTCCGCTGATCCGATACAACTGAGAGTGTACCGTCGTATCGATCAACCGAGAGGCAAACAGTTTTAAGAGTTCATCTCCGATCTGATAGCCGAAATAATCGTTGATCGTCGAGAATCGGTCGATATTGACCAGCATAAGGATCACCTCATCTCCGCTGTTTTCCAAATCATTCAGCAGTGCCGTCCGATTTTTCAAATGGGTCAACGGGTCTTTGAGCTGACGCTGAATAATCTCATCTTTTTTGATCAATTCACTGACATCTTTACGCGCGGAGATGTACTCGACTATTTTCCCCTCATCGTCAAATATAGGGGCGATAACCGATTTGACGTAATACTCATTCCCATCTTTCGTCTTGTTCTTAAAGGTATTTTTCCATACTTTGCCCGCTTTGATCGTTTTCCATAAATCTTTAAAAAGCGTTTTAGAGTTATCGGGATGTCGCCCGATATTATGTGACTTTCCGATCAACTCTTCACGGCTAAATCCCGAAACTTTGCAAAACTCGTCATTAACGTAGGTAATAATCCCTTTTTTGTTTGTTTTTGAGACGATAGAGCTCTCATCCAATACCATTTTGTATTGGTCGAGCATCTTAATGTTATCATCCAATTCATGTTGTGTTACATTCACTAAATGGGTCAAAGATTTCAACATTGTATGACGATGTTCATCTGCCTCTCTTGATGTATCACTTGCTGAGATTAAAACATCGTTCTCACTTAACGAGAGAGTTGTTGTTGTTATATTGAGAAGCTGATTACCGCTAGGAGAGTGGAAAAACTCCCCAAATGTAAAAAACCCTGCCGTTGGCGCGATATCATTAATAAGAGTAAACTCATAATTTAGCTGTTCTTTGAAAAACAGTTTTCGAACTGAACACGAATAGATATACGTAGCTTCCACAGGAGAAGAAGCGACTTTATCACGAATATCTACTGCATGATCTAATATCTCGTCAACATTACCGATCGCAAAGCGAACTTTTTCTCCGATCGTAAAATGACCTGCATAGATAAAAGCATTATCTTCTGTTTTGCCTATAATATCACGTGCGATTCGAATACCATCCTTAATCTTTATCAGAGGAAATTCAATCGTATTGCTCATACCTCGTTTAAAGACTTCCGCACCTAAATAGTGTTTATAAATATCCATAACAGGTCGATTATCAATCTCATAAATAATATTTTTATCTGCTTTCGTTACCGTCATCTCTTTACCGACAGATGTCCAGTTTAATGAGTAAGCATTATGAACATGAAGTACATCACTGTCCAAAACAGCAATAACAACACCTTCATCATAGATTGTATTGTCTTTCATGATATGAGTACGGCTAAACGTCAAATCATCTCCCGCATTTCCACCGGCAATGATAAGACTGTCACATACCGAAGTAAATCCGTTTAAAAAAGATTCCGAATCTCCATGTAACCCTTCGCCGAAAGCGATACAGACTTTGCTACGCGGATTCACCATCTCCCCTGCGGCCAAAACACCGTTTTCAAAATCGGTCATCGGGAAATAGCGACTTTTTACATCCGTCGCATCAAAAAGAGAAAAAGCGATAACGATCTCACGCGAACTCATAGTCCCGTTCATGATTTCACCCGCTGTCGTAGCTCCGATAATTACCGCATTAGGAAGCTTAAGATAGAGCGTATCAAGTATCGATTGAAGAAGGGAAATATCCATATTTCCGCTAAAAAGTTGGATAAAAATCGAATACGAAGCAGGAATATCGGTATCGATGAAAGAGGAGAGCTGCTGGTGATCAACATAACGGTAGTTTATGAGCCGCATTTTCTCTCCTTTTCGTAAAAGTATCTTATTTTAGTCTATTTTTCCTAAATTACAATGCAACTCAAATTCTATCCCTTTTTTTAGCCGTCTATTTTCCATCAGAACAAAAAATGCATTATCTATTACATAATTAGGAGTGTGTTCATGATCGTTGCTATTCCACTGGATCCGAAAGAGCGTGTTTACCATAACAACCCATGTTCCTGCACCATGTTCTCTTTGTATGAAGTGAGCGGGAATCGTAAAGACATCCGATACCGTCACATGGAGACCAAACTCAATCCTTGGCAAAAATATTCAGGGAATATGGTGAATGACCCGAAAATGATGTCGTGCGAATGCGAAAGCACGTTAGCCAAAGATCCTTATCATATCAGTGAGCACTATGCCCTCCTTGAAGTGATCGGAAAATGCAATACCCTCATCGTCGATCAATATTGTCTAAACACCTTATTTGCGATGAAAAATGTCGGTATCAAACTTCATAAAGTCCCCCCGTTTGTCAAAACGGCGGAAGAGGCCCTCAACCATTTCATCATAGGAGCAGAAATTGCAGATCACTTACGATACATCCACCCTGCATCTTGAAGATATGCCGCTCGATGTCGGCTATGCATCCGAACGGGTCGATCTGAAAAGCAGCACAGAAGAAAAATTTGCCATCGGCGGGCAAAACGGCTCGACACAGCTCCTTATCTCCGTCCCTTTTATCGATGAAGCGCTAGTCGCTCAGCTTAATGAACTCAATTCTTTGCTCTACATCAATGCCCTCGGAGGGATCACAAAAGCGCTTATTGTTGCCAATGATACCCATACGCTCCCCGTCGTAGAAGAGTGGCTGAGCGGATATGATTATGACGAAGCGTTCGGAGACTTTTACGGTGTCCGTCTCAGCAACAAAGAGCTCGCCAAATCACTCTTTATCCTCTCCAAAGACGGTGCCGTGTTTTACCATGAAGTGCTATGTGATCCCAGCATACCCTTTAGTATCGATAAAGCACTTCTAAAAGTTGCCGCTGCGCAAAACTGCTACACGGGCAAAGGGTGTCATTCCTAAAGGCGATCAATAGGATCAATTTGTACCCAATAGTCAAAGAATTTGTGTTTTTTATGACCGGAATATGACTCTCATAATGCTATTATTTTATAATTAAGATAAATATTATTAAAGGTAATAGTAATCATGGGGCAAACTTCTAAAGAAATCTATGTTGATCCAAAAAAAATGATTATCAGCCGCACCGATCTCAAAGGTATTATCGAATACGCCAACAAAGATTTTATGGACATTTCCGGTTATTCATTGGAAGAGTTAATCAATTCCCCTCATAATATCGTCCGACATCCCGATATGCCGGCAGTCATATTTAGACTTATGTGGAAACGGATACAACTGAGCCAAGATATTTTTGCCATTGTCAAAAACAGATCCAAAAACGGAAACTATTACTGGGTCACGACTAAATTCGATATTCGGAGAAATCCATTGGATAATAAAGTCACCGGATATATCGCTTATCGCCAAGGTGCCGATAAAAAACTGGTCTCAGAAATAACCGAGCTCTACAACGAGTTACTTTTGATTGAAAATGCAAGCGGAATAGATGCATCCGAAAAATATCTCATCGGGTTTTTAGAAACAAAAAATATGACGTATGATCAATACATTGATCACATTGTCGGAAAAGGGGGACTTTTTAAATCCTTTTTCAAAAAAATGGCAAGCGCCTTCGGGAACTAAAGACATTTTTGTCCCTTTTCACCCCACGCCCCTTACAATCCTACAAATAAGACTAATTTACTCCTATTTATAACAAGAACGCAAAATGCAATAGTTTGACCAAAGCTCCACAAGGGATCATAATGGACACACTATTTGAAACGATAAAAAAAGAGTTACGTAACCAAACCACGATCCCCTACTTCGGTTTGGGGGTGTTTGAGGGGATTATCACCAAAGAAGGCGAAGCCGTCCCTCATGACAGTGATTCGCTCATATTGGCGATGAACGGAGGACGTGCAATGTCACCGCGCCTCATGTTCGAATACTCCCGTGCCGCGATGCATTTGGAACAGCGCCGAGGGGTTGAGTACATGACACAGCTCATCAACCACATCTACACCAAGCCCTTCGAGCCGACACCGCTTCATAAAGCGATCGTAGATATGTCTCCACGCTATATCATCGATACCAACCGCGATACGAAACTCCAAGAGCTTCTCGCCTACACACCTCACTGCCTTATCATCGGAAAATCGCGCATCATGGGGAACGATTACCGCTATGAAGTGTACGAATACGATGTCGAAAACCAAAAGTACTTTTTGGTGGATGAAGAGGTACTCGAAACCGCCCAAAAAATCCTCTTCAAGCCGATGGGTTCCCCTCTGCCGAATCCGAGCTTCGTCATCAGTGACGCCGACTATGTCGACTGGCTTACCGAAGCGATGGGGGGATTTGCGGTTCCGAAAATCCTCAAAACCTACCGAAAAACGAAAAAATACCTCTTTTTGGGAACCTCATTTGACCGCGATACCGACCGTATGGTTGCCAACGAACTCTCCCTCGATCTTGAAGGGGGCTACGTCATCACCGACAAAGAGCTGGGTAAAAAAGAGAAAAAGTTCATTGAAAAACACAACCTCGAAGTGATCCCGATGTCACTTGTCGAATTCATCAAAGCATTTGTCTAAAAGGAGATTTTCATGCCGTTTATTCCAACCGTCAAAGATGTTTCACCGCGTGGAGAACGTTATTTCGATCTCTTCTCCAAACTCCTCGGAGACCGTGTTATCGTTATCACCGAAGCGATTGACGATCATATGATGGGAGTTATCGTTTCACAACTCCTCTACCTCGAAGCGATGGACCCTGAAGAGCCGATCCACATGTACATCAGCTCCCCCGGCGGCTCGGTGATGGCGGGGTTGGCGATACTTGATACGATGAATCTCATCAATGCACCTGTGCATACCTACGCTATGGGACTGGTTGCGTCGATGGCGGCGGTGCTGTTCACTTGCGGCGAAAAAGGGAATCGTTACATGCTCCCCAACGCCGAAGTGATGATCCATCAACCCCTCGGAGGGTATTCGGGTCAGGCGAGCGACATCGAGATCCACACCAAACATATCCTTAACCTCAAACGCCGACTGTATGTGATCCTCGCAGAGGCGACGGGTAAAAGTACCAAAGTGATCGAAAAAGAGTCCGACCGTGACAACTATATGGAAGCCTCCGAAGCGATTGCATTCGGTCTTGCCGATACGATCCTCACTAAATTCACGCCGAAGGATGTCTGATGAGTACTGAAAAATCGTGTTCATTTTGTGGGAGAAAGCAAAGTGAAGTGAAAAAAATGTTCTCCTCGGAGACGACCCATATCTGTAACGAGTGTGTCACCACCTGCTCAGCAATCCTCCAAAAAGAGGTACGTTACGAGCAACGCTCCGCGATGCAGCAACAGCTCCCGACCCCTGAGAAAATCGTCGAATTTTTGGACAAATATATTATCGGTCAGTATGATGCGAAAAAAGTGCTCGCCGTCGCCCTCTATAACCACTATAAACGGATCGAGAATCCGGTCTATAACAACGTCGAATTGGAAAAATCCAACATCATGCTCGTAGGACCGACGGGAAGCGGTAAAACCTTGCTCGCCAAATCGCTCTCTAAAATCATGCAAGTCCCCTTTGCCGTTGCCGATGCGACAGCCCTCACTGAAGCGGGGTATGTCGGTGAAGACGTCGAGAGTATCCTCAGCCGCCTCCTCGCCGCCGCGAACTACGACATCGAACTCGCGCAACGGGGAATCATCTACATCGACGAAGTGGACAAAATAGCCCGCAAAGGGGAAA
>NZ_DASUIQ010000107.1:0-33803 GCF_036279695.1 Sulfuricurvum sp. | reverse complement strand
TGGAAAAAATTAAAACGGAAGCTAAAGAATCGACAAGAATTGCACGGCGGAAAGAATCTTCCAAGCGAAATCATACTCAAAGACTGTCTGACAATCGTCAGGAAGTGAGTGTCGAAGAAGGTAGTAATTTTGATGAGCTGTACAAAGATTTCAAACCGTTTGACGATATTGAAGTGTATAAGAAGGGCACATGAAAATAGATAGTCAACACTTATCAAGATTAAATCCGAGTACGCGAGATGTACTGCTTCAATCGGATGATGAACGTATTGAGTATTTGAATGATGATAAATGGATACCGTATCCTGCTGCTGCACAGGTCCTTGCTAAGATGGATCGTCTCATAAAACTACCAAAAAAACTTCGGATGCCCGGTATGTTAATTGTCGGGGAAGCTAATAATGGAAAAAGCTCTGTCGTCAGTCAATTTTGTAGAAGATATATTCCTACAAATCTGGATGAAGCGATTCAATATCCGATAATCAGTGTATTGACTCCACGTGGACCTGACTTGGACGGGTTTTATGGAGAGATACTTAATCAGCTTATGGCACCTTATCCGAGCTCAGCAAGAACAGCAAAAAAAGAAGAATTGGTTAGATACTACTTTGAACGTGTTGGTGTTCGGATGCTAATTGTAGATGAAGTGCATCATATCTTATCAGGACCCATAGCAAAGCAGAAACAATTCATGAATGCGATAAAGAATCTAAGTAGTCACATGCATATTCCGATAGTGCTTGTCGGCATTAAAGACGCATTGAGAGCTGTGGATACCGATTCACAGGTAAAAAGCCGTTTTCCAGCTACATATCTCCCTCAGTGGCAAGTAAACAGTATAGATTATGCGCGTTTACTTATGAGCATAGAGAGTCTTTTACCCCTTAGAGCATCTTCTAATATTTTCGAAAAGAAAATTTCTTTGGAAATTCATCGTCGAACGAATGGGTATATTGGTGAAATACTAGATTTGATAAATCTCGCCGCCGAATTAGCAATACATAGTGGGAGTGAAAAAATTACACTTAAAGAACTAGCTGAATGCGGTTATGAATATTCGAATAAAAAATTGGAAGTGTATTAGCGATGATTTCCTATATTACTCGATACACCGATTTGTCGAGTAATAGATTTTTGCTTCATCCACCACCTATGCAAAATGAGTTGTTGAGTTCATGGTTGATTAGAGTCGCATTGGCACATCAAACGATGCCGTGGTCGTTCATGAATATGCATTTTCCTGAGTACAAAAATATTATTTTTTCACGGGATGTGGACATCTGGGCACCGGATGAATTTATCGAAAAGCTTGCATGGAAGAGTGGTTTGCAGGCTAGTGATATTTTAAATCTTACGCTTCGAAGCTACGAGGGTTATTTGCTGGAACGGGTGCGTTCAAACGGTCAAAACTTTTTTATTGCTCCGATAATTTCTCGAAAACGACGAAATATCGGTTATGGACAAAAGTATTGCCCGATATGTTTGAAAGAACATCCTGTATACTTTAAGAAAGAGTGGCGATTGACATTTTACACTGTATGCCTTGAGCACAAAGTCTATATGTTGAATCGATGTCCAAACTGTGAGTCGTCAGTTACACTATACAAATTTAAACACGACAAAGGATTTGTGCAATGTTATGGCTGTGGATGGCACTTGTCCCAAGTGGGAAGTTTGATGACTGCTTCAGATGAGGACATCGCTCGTGTAAGTAGATTGATGAAGATCTTAGATGATGGGTATGTATTGATTGGGGGAAAACCAGTTTATTCAGTAGCTTTTTTTCAGGTGCTTCATCAGATTGTGAAAATAGTTAAACATTTTGACCTTGTTGAATTCGAAGAAATTGATGAAATCATAGGAGAAGCTGAGAAAGTTGTTTTTAACTTGGACGTATGGATTGGCAAGTTGTTAGAACATCCTAAAATTTGTCCTTCTCATTTGATGCAGGATCTTAAATTGGTACCATATTTTTATTATTCTGTATTAAGTTATATCTTAGAAAACAGATTTAAGTAATAAATACTACCACGAACAATTTATTTTATACTGATAGTATTTTCGTATACAGAGATATCGTCTATTTCGAAACACTTGATGGTGGTGTGACCTTTACCATTTACTTAGTATTTAAATATAACTATTCGAAACTTCCTTGTTGGCCACTTCACGTTCATATCGTTCAGTGTCAAATATTACACCTAGCTCTGTGCTCGGATGGTCTAATGTAGATAGTGCGTCAACTGTAAGATCAGGATCGTTATTAATAAGGTATTCACGAATTTCTTTCATTTTAGCCCTTACCTCCAATCTACCACCACTGATACCGGTTATACCTAATCGTTCTACTTCATCAACTATATCTTTAACGGAGTCATGAACTTGAAAAATTTTTACCACAATAAATCCTTTTGTTATGACTTAATCAATGATTAAGAGAGCATATAATATTCTAGGATACTCTTGATTGAATATAAACTTTCCAATAATCTAAAATAAGTGGGTCCATATAATCGAATATTGTTTTGCTTTCCTTTTGTAATTGAACTGCATCAGGAAATGTAGTATTTCTAAATGGTTCAATTAAGTTTTGCTCTTTGAGCTTTCTTCCGCTATTCAAATGTCCAATGATTTTATTTAATGTAGAGACGAGATTGACATAACGATCTTTATCTAAATCTTGATTTATCACGATTTCAAGTTTTTTGTTTGTGAGAAAAACGGGGATGTCTTTATAATCAAGAGTCCACAAAAGGTAATCACCGACGGCGCGCGTTGCCCAGCCAGCCCCACCTTCAAACATACAATATTCATTCATTTTATAATCAGCGCTTGTTAAATAGAATAGCAATGTATTAGAGCTGACAATACTCTTTTTGATACGCTGTCCTAAATCACTCAAATCATCATAGTCTTCGGGTTTAGAATCGCTAGAGGTATAAAAAAATTCACTTGCATCTGCACCACGATTAAGTAATAAGTTATATAAAAAGTCTGTAAAAATCCTGTTTTTTCTTGCGTGAGATAGAAAAACAACATAATCGTTTTTAATCATATCTCCAGAAACTTTATTAGAGATAGTTCTAATAAAATCAGCTTTTGCTTCTTCTGTTAAGTCGAAATTTTTTACTTCTTCTTCTAGCTCTTCCGTAAATTGCTGTTTGGCTGTTTCATTGTACTTATTTGAAAGTTCGGTCTGTCGACTTTCTACTGCTTTGGCTAATTTATTCCTTTTGCTGATGAGATTCTGGATTATTGTTTCGACAATTCCTTTTAACAATGTAATTCGATTGTCATTTTCATCCATGCTTTGTCGATT
Organism: Sulfuricurvum sp.; assembly: GCF_036279695.1. Taxonomy (GTDB): domain Bacteria; phylum Campylobacterota; class Campylobacteria; order Campylobacterales; family Sulfurimonadaceae; genus Sulfuricurvum. The sequence goes on along the minus strand of NZ_DASUIQ010000107.1, from coordinate 30,484 downwards.
AGATGTGGCGATATCCGGTAAATCATCTTCATCCAATAGATCAAAACTGATTTCACCCTCTATATAATTTACGAATGCTTGAGTGTTATTGATGACATTTAAGAAGTTTTCTATGGCCAGTTTATTTCGTACATATAATCTAAGTTGATTCGGATTGTAAAATTTATTTTTCTGAAAATTGGAATCATTTACTTCGGCAACTTTTTTGTTTATACTACTGTGTATACCAATCCAACCCTTTAAAGTATATTGCTTACGTTTTTCTTTGCTTTCTGCTTTTGATATAGCAGTTTTGACTTCTATATCCGGTGTGTAAGAATAAGTTCCATGTATGTCGGTTCTGTTAAGTTCTTTGAGATCGATCGCGAATTCATATGCGGTTTGATTATTAACTGGCTTTGCATACGGAACTTTGATCGTCTTCTTTGAAATACTATTAAATTCATTCTCAAGAGACATTTTGCCAAAGCCCGAATACTCAATATAAGCCATATTGCCAAAAGCAATCGACTTTTTTACTTGATGAAACTTAATTTTACCGCCATTATGCGCACATATCATAATTTTTTTGTTGATTGTCTCCAAAGAAAAATAATTCGAAAGTTTTTGTTCTAATGCTTCAAATGCCACATTCCCATTTCCGACCAAATTTACACCGGTTAGCTTTAAATAAGTTCCCGTCTTAAAACCGTTCCATATATTTGAACATGTGACTGAGAGATCACTGCCAATTTCTTTCAAAAACGGTTTCTCGTCTATTTTCCCTTCCGTTTCAGTGTAATGCATTTGCCATGCACTTTTTTTACCATCTTTGGTTTTAGTAATAATTGAATAATTATCAGACAAATATAAGGCTGCAAGTTTACCTATGCCTTTCCTTCCCATAGGCATCCTTGCCTTCACGTCCGGATTGGTTCTTTTGTTGTAACCGACTTTGACATAAGTTTGAATTTCTTCATTCGTCATACCGGTACCATTGTCGAAAATCTCAATCGTCGAATTTTCTTTATTTCCAAGATTGATATAGACATACACCTTATCGGCATTGGCATCAAAACCGTTGGCTACCAATTCTGAAATAGCACTCCATGGATTGGAATACAAACTTTTACCAAGTAGCTTCATTGCTAACCAGCCGAATGTAAAATCTACTTTAGGATTTATTTCTTGCATAATTTACCCATTTGCGATATCGGACAAACTTTTTTCGATACTATTGGCTAGTTGAATGGCCAGTAATGGCGGAACGGCATTACCAATCTGTGAATTTCTTTCATGTTTTGGTCCAACGAATTTGAACCAATCTGGAAATGATTGTAATCGGGCTCCCTCTCTCGTCGTAAGGGCTCTATCCTGTAACGGATGAATACATCGTAATGCCGATGGTGTGCCGAAACTATTGGTAATTGTCGTGCTTGGTTTATCCCACCATAATCTACCATAAGTATTATTATATCCTGATGTTAAATAGTATTCTTTTTTGAGAATACCTTTTTCGACTAAAGAATTTATATAGTGCCTACCCTCACCTTGTGGTACTGCTTGTATTACGGCAGTCATTTTTTCGCCGTATACGCTACAGGTATGATTCATTAAAATTTGAGAACCATTTCGCATCAATATCTCATATGTAGAGTTTGGATTATTTTCGTACAAATGTTTTGTTTCACCTTGATTTAAATGTGGCAAATCAGAGATGGCCTCGCATATATTGATAAAATTCTTTCCCGTGTTTCCTCCATGCGTCGCCTTCGGAAAACTCCATGTCTCTTTTAAATCCTTTCTTGTTCCGACCAAAAAAACTCTTTCTCTGCTTTGTGGAACTCCAAAATCTTTTGCATTTAGAATGGTTTGCTTGATCACATATCCTAATTCTGTATTTGCACTTTGTATATTTCCAAATAGTTTTTTGATGTCATTTATAACCGGTTCACCATTCTCATTTTTCATGGAAAGCAAACCAGTAACATTTTCAAAAATAAACATTTTTGGTCTTAGAATACCAAGAAGTCGTATGTATTCTTCATACATAGTTGCACGTTGATCATATTGTCTTTTGCCAACGGTGCTATATGATTGACATGGCGGGCCTCCAATAACCAAATCAACATCGTTACATTGGATATTATGCTCTTCAAGTTTAGCAGGCGTAATGGAAGCTATATCACATCCAATAAGGGGTATATCAGGGAAATTTAAACGAAAAGCTTCGCATGCGTGAGGGTTATATTCATTGGCAAATAAAAAATTGAACTTTTTATTTCTAACGAATTTCTGGCCTTTTATTTTGTAGTAAAAGCCGAATGTTAAACCGCCGGCTCCGGAAAATAAATCTACTATATTTATCATGGGATGCGTATTATATAGCATGTGAGATAGAAAGAGTAAGAATTCGTCATTATCTATATTTTCCCTTCTCTTTTTTCTTTTATTGATTTCAATGTCTCTTTTATGAATCGTTCCGGTAATTCTTGTAGTAATTCATATATGTCTTTACGATAATTATCCGATTTTTTCCATTCTTTGATGGTTTGAAGTGGAATACCGGTTATATTGCTAAGCTCCGTATCTTTCATTATGTTATTTTAGCAAAAAAAGTATGTATTTGATACTAAAAGTATGAAATACATACTTTTAGTATTGTTTCTATCCAGAAATCACGATGATTCGTAAATAGATATGACTCTATTAATGCAAGTTGAAAGTTCGTTCTCGATTTCTTTCCCCCAAAAACGTATAACAGCCCAACCATCAGCTTTTAGTTTTTCATCTGATGCAAAAAATTCTTACTTCAAGATCCATGGGTTTTCATTCCCCTGAATGGCTTTGATACGTTTGTTTTTCTCAATCTCCCATGCATCAACCAGATCTTCTTTATTCCATGCGGAAAATTTATTGATTTCCTGTGGAGAGAGTTTCATCTTATATCGATCGGCCATGTACAAGTAAGTACGTGCCACATCGCCTCGAATATCTTTTTTGATTCGCGCTCGATCTTGATCAAAATCGACTTCAAACCGGCATTCTCCATATTGACCTTTACGAGCTTCTTCGAAGTCATAACGCAGATTGCTGCGATCTCCGTTCAGCTCTCCAATAGCCGGTACAAGGTTGTGCATATCGGCTTGCATAATACGAAATTGTTGGCTGGCTTTTTCACAGCATTTGCGCCCTTTAAACGCTTTTCCTTTTGAATCTATACATTCCGGGGCACCATCTATCCAGCAGGTAAATTGTCGTCCGAAGTTTTCAGCCGGTACGATATGTTCCCACTCAATGCGTGTAGTACGTGGATTTACCTTTCCTGATTTCGTTATAGGGTTCCTTGGTGCATATCCGCATGAAGAACGATCGATCATATTTCCCTTCTTACGTTTATCGTATTCACATCCGCAATAGAAGGTGATCGAATGATCTGCATAAATCCGTTCAAGATCTTTTTTTGATTGGGGAAAAGACTCATTTTGAGCCGCAATTAGAGAGAAAGTTAAAGAGATTAGGAGTAATAGCATTTTGTTCATGCAAAAGTCTATCATAAATAATTAGATTATTTAAAATTATGAGATGTAGTGAACCAGTGGTATAATCTTGTATCTTGTAGTTGGGGGATGAATATGAAGAAAGTACTGCTTGCACTTGCATTATTACTCAGTTTGAATGGAATAGCTGCAGAAGTAATCATCAATGACAAAACGAAAGTGGATTGTGAAGCCATTTTAAAAATAGGTGATAAAGAGTTGATCGCGCAACGCGGATGTTGTTCCCATCATCAGGGTGTTTGTGGCTGTAGTAATGGACGAGATAAATGCTGTGACGGTGTATTGAGCCCAAGTTGTACTTGCAATAGTATTGTACCTATTGAAGAGTCAACGGGCACAAAAATTTAAAACACTATGTGGGCTTGTATTATGCAAAATTACAACGGAAAGTAGACTACAATGAGTATATATCAAAACGCTATCGATTCCATCCAAGTGGGCGTTGAGGATTATAGGATGGCTAATCCAAAAAGAAGCATCTCGGCTGTTAGAAATATCATTGCTGGTATTATCTTACTGTATAAAGAGAAGCTTCGAAGGCTTTCCCCCAATGAACAACCTGAATTGCTAATCAAGCAGAACATAAAACCATTTTTAGTAAGTGGGAGGCTTACTTTTGTTGGTGTTGGCAATACAGTCAATATTGATACAATTAGAACAAGGTTCGCTGACCTTGGAATTTCTGCAGAATGGAAACGTTTCGATAAAGTAGTTAGTCTTCGTAATGATCTGGAACATTACTTTACTAAAAAATCAACAGACGATATCAAAGAGCTTATTTCTTCATCGTTTTTACTAATCAGGGATTTTGTTACTAATGAACTTGAAGAAGATCCGTTAGAAGTACTCGGGTTAGAAACTTGGGAGATACTTCTTGAAGTTAATGATATTTTTATGGCAGAGAAAGAAGAGTGTGAAGAATCACTTAATCAGGTAGACTGGAAATATGATACGATTAAAGAAAACTTGGATCTTTTACGTTGTGAGGAGTGTGGATCACCACTCGTTTATATCGATGATGCAACTGGATCAGACTATCCAGACATATTTCTACGATGCAGGCAGTGTAACCATAACTTTGAGTTCACAAGTATAATTGAGGAATTTGTCGGAGAAGCACTATATACAGCATCATTTATGTCTCAAATGGATGGAGGTGAACCGATGAATACTACATGCCCTGAATGTAGTATGGAAACTTATGTGTTTGAGGAGGAATGCTGTGTTGCTTGTAATTATGAGATGCGATATGCTGAGTGTTCCGTCTGCCACACAGCGCTTGAGATACATGAGCAGAATAATGGAGGACTTTGTGGCTATCATCAAGATAAGTATGAAAAGGAAAAATATAAATAGCATTTTATAAAAATAAAAAAACTATTTGTAGAAAGGAAGCGCGGGTATTCTAAAAACCACATTGTCAGCAATTAGTGTACATTTAGTAATAATACTCTTTGGAACACTGTAATTTATTAGAACCTAGTATTCTGGTTATAAATGTTTACACTTAAAATAAAAAGGAGTTCAAACAATGGAGTTTGATCAATTTAATGCTTTGAGCGAAAAGTATATGCGATTGTATAAATTTTTAGTTGTTATTTCTAGTATTAACTTATTAATAGGGTTGATAGTGGTTTATGCTTATCCATTTGCCAAAATAGAATTGGTTTCGAAGTATTTAAGTATTAATACTAACAATCTGGCAGTTCTCTTCATAGTTTTTTCAATCATTTTACAAATTGTAATGATAATAAAAAGACCAAAGTTGTTATATAAAAGTAATGGAAAAAATAAAGTTGAAATCAGTTTATCAATGGACAATAAGATTCAGGAATGATTGCCTATGAAAAAGGTTCAACCTCTAAAAAATGGTAGCGAAGCTGATAATTATCTCTATCAAGGTATTGCACGACCAATAGTAGATATTTGCGAAACTATTTTGTCACATAAAGAAGTATTTCGTCCAAAAAAAATAAAATTTTATATTCATCAAAATTTAGATGTAAATGCATCTGCAAAAAAGATGCCAAAAAGTTTAAAAAACTTTTTCTCTGATAATCACTATCTTATTGAAATAAATCAAGGTGCTATATTATTTATCCACAGAACCATTTTAGACTTTTTTCATAACAAAAATTTCATGCCAAAAGTAAAATCTGAAGATGATGTTGACATAAGTTGGTTAAGCTCGAATTTGAGCTTATATAAAAATATTCCAGCAAATAGACAAAGAATTGAATATGCTGGCAATATTACAATACTGTCAAGCATAATATTCTTTTATCACGAGATGGCCCATGTACTAAGAGGACATTTGGATTATATAGGAGAAAATTATTCGATGTCAATGTTGGCGATGGATGATGAGTATGATCTTCGTATAAATAACATTATTAAAGCGTTAGAAGCAGATGCTGATTACCAGGCTGGAGAATTTTTAGGCATTATGTTTAACAGAGAGAAGGAACTGTTTTATAAAGTCCTAGAAATCAACAATGATTTGGATTTTTTTAAAAAAGCCACTATGGCTGCAAGATTTTCATTTCAATTACTTGATAACAAGTTTAAAAGTAAAAAATATCATTTGCCTCATACACGGTTTGAAGTTTTTTTAGAGGGTTTGTTAAACAAAATCAATATAGATCAAGATAAAGCTTTGGAAATAGCTACTGGTCTTTTTATAGGTATGGAAAAGGCATGTAATACATTTGGGTACAGGTCACATAGACAACCTGCAGAAATTGAGGAAGATGGGGAACAGTATAGAAGCCTTACCGCACATCTTTTATATCAATTGGAATCTGAATTGAACTTTTATAGGCAAAAAAAATAGAATTAAATCTGCAAGTACTAAGGGATTAATAATAATCCTGACATGTACATTTGCCTTTGGATTTTATAAAACTGAGATTAGTCAAAATAAAGTGATTTCAGTACTTGAGTTTTAACATCTTTTTTTCAAAATACCCTGATATAATTTCTACGCAGATCACTTGATCGCTGATGGTCTATGGAAGACCTATATAATTTGAACTACTAAAATGTGCAAATGTACATTCATTAATAAATTGCGAGCGCAAGCGCAGCACGCATCAATCATAAACATAAATTTAACAAAAACAAAGATGCCAAATTGGCAAAGTTGTTTAATTCCATCCAAAAACTTCGCTGATCATCGAAGAAAATAATGATCAATAAAAATAAGGAAATAGTATGGACAATAACCATAACACAAGAATTATAATTCTTAACAGCGACGGCAAATACTGCGAAGTGAGTGCGAATGACAGTGTAAGTGATATCGCGGATGCTTGTTATAATGCGGAATCAGACTATGAAGATACTGCAGGCACAACCATGATTGAGCTTGGAGATGGAAATAAGGCTTTTGTAGAAAGTTCTGAAGATGATCCAAAATATAAAGAAATAGTGGATCTGTTAGAAGAGGCAATTATTTACTGCGAGGAAGTTTTGTCGGGAAATGATTACGGTGAGGACGATGAACTAAATTTAGTAGATTAAGGGACGGAGAGTCAGGGGGGTATGTGGGTACCATCCCCACTCAATATCATTACATGTTGTCAAAATCTTTTAGTGTATCAACTAGCCTTTTTGCCCACCGCTTTATGGCTTCTTTGCTACTATCTTGTGGATGAGTCAAGGTAGTGCTTGTATAGTTGTCAGGAGTCATATCATGAAGCCAAGATCTTCCTTCCCGAACATAGTTTGTCAAAATTGATAAAACGATATTGTCGGGAATCTTTGTGTAGTCATCCATTCTAAGAATTAGAGTAGAAGCACGAGGTATTCTGTCATCTTTTTCGATATCGATTACGGTGTATGTGCAATCGTTATAATGAATTACGGCCACTATATAGGCACGAGGTGTTTCATTATCTACAAGAAGTGCTCTAAGCCATTTTTTACGGCTTGTATCTTCTTCTGGCTTTTGAGGAAGAGGTAAAACTTTAGGGAGCAGATAAGAGAACTCTTCAAAATCTTCTGATGCTTGAAAAAGCATGCTTCTAAAATCATCAAGCCCTGGTGTTTCACGCTTTATTTCCAAATCAGTAAATGCTGGATTCATCTGAACAGTATTTTCATCCCCAGATGCTTCTTCATGATTGCTATTGAGATTGGCACCTTCTTCGCTATTCTCAAAAATAGTACGAGGATCTTTATCTGATTCAACGATGATTGTTTCGTGACGAATAATTTTATCAATCAGATCAGTTCTCCCATCCTCTTCAGTACCATTTGCTACTTTTATATTTTCAAATTTAGAATTGGGAGTTAAATTAGTCACATTTTTTGTAATGTTTTGGGTTCTAAACTTTTTATTAATTCGACCAACTGGAACTACACAGTTTTTTCGTTTTGCATGTTCAGTGTAAATTGTTAGCTTTTCAAAAGGATATACAGAATTTTCCTGAATTATTTCAAGTGCTAAATAATAGTTTTCCTTGAGTTTAACTCCTCGGAACGTTATATCAACATCTGCCGCAAATGGAAAATAGCATTGAAGAGATGCCGTATTATATGGATATGACCAGTTTCTTTTTTCATGAAAAGCTTTATTTTTCATATTACTGTCTGCCAAATCAGTATATATCCGATGAAACATTTCATTGGCATATGGTTCGGTTGCGAATCTTACAATTTCCGGTGCATCTTCCGGAGATGCACCAGGTGATAATAAAACTGACATATTTCCAGTAGCATCTACAACAATTTTTTTGTAAAGACTTCTTATCGCATCTCCGTGAACATGTGTTGCAGACATGAGCTGTTTAATAAGCGATGCTGACCGAAAATAAAAATATTGAGCGATTACATAGGCAGGGAAAAATACGGTATTTTCTTCCTTCGTCAACTCAATGCCGTATTGTGACTTACTATGATGTTCAAGATTATATAAATGACCATTCGCTGTGGGAATTTTGGTATTTAACCCAGAGAAATACGAATTTGTTTTAGTGAAAAAGTCTGGGGATAAGTTTATGGAAGTTTGAGTATCCATAACAGCCATATTGAAGTTATACAATTCTCCAACTTTTTCTGTTGTCACTTTTCTATCCCGAATGATAGTGCCGAGAGGAAGTGCAGGAATTTCTTTGATATTTCTTTTTATTGTTTGAAGTTCACCTGTCAAAAGATTTTTAAGGGCAAGTGTTGCGAAGTAATCTCTAGTATTTGTTGGGTATTTATTGATATTGTTTGGCCATACAAGAAGGTATTCTCCAGTTGGTATATTCTCTATGGTTAAGTCGTTATAATTGAATTCATCCATGTATGCTTCTATTTATAATTCAATATTAATAATAGATTCTTGTAAAGACTGAGGGCTATTTTTTCGATGATATTGTTCTCCAATAGAAGTGATAATTTCTCTGACATCTTCTGCTAATACCATAACCATTTCAGCTGTAATATTATGACGAAAATCTAGGCTCTCTTTTGTTCTTCCATCTCTATGAACGATATCATGGCGTATCTCAATTAAAGTTTCTAACGAAGTTTTTTCATATGAAAATAAAAACCCAAATTGGTTATACATTTTTTGAGCGTTGCCGAATTTATGCCAGAGTTTTTCTTGATAATGCATGAATAACGCTTTTCTAAACATATCACGGATATGTTTTCTTGGGTCTTTCATCTCTGTAGATTTATATGCAATAATCATCGGCATTTTAATATTCTGTAACTCAGGATTTGGATTTTCAGCACCTATCAATGTATCAAAGTTTTCATCTATATAGCTTGTAATGAAATTTGCTAAAAATGATTCTATGATAGCGTATACGCGCACAAAAAGCATTTGTAAGAATTCTTGAGAATGTGATGGTAAACTTCTAACAATTTCAATTTGCTTAGGTATTGATGCAAGATCGTTAAGTGTATCTCTTATGGCTGACTCGACTGATGTTAGCGATTCTTCGTATGGTTCGAACCATGAGTCATCTGGGATTGGTGACCAAATATCAGTATCCCCAATCTCATCAATGAGTTCTTGGATGAGTTTATCAGGGTATGCTCCGCCAAACTGGTTATACAGAATTTCATCGGTATACTGTAATGGCCCATATATAGGGATATAGCCGCCTTCTGCACTGTCATACGGTAAAGATTCGGCAGGATCTTCATAATGGTTGTAGAACCATTCTCGCATTGCGTCTAATTTGGCAATTTTACTCATATTAGTCTTTCACTTCATCTATAACGAATTCGATAATGGGAATTCCACCTTCGTCAGGGGTGTCTTGTAAGGAATCAAATATTGGATCATTGCCTCCATTGCTATCAGTGCCAGTATTACTCATATGCAAAGAACCTGATGAATCAAACTCTCCAGATGTGAAAAACAATGCCCCGCTTAGTCTGGTACTTGATGTCATGCCTGCACTTTTCATGGTCGCAGTTGATTTCCAGTTTTTTGTGGTTTCAATTAAATCGGTAATAACTTGATCCCAACCAACATTCCCTTTACCGGGGTGCAGAACAAATTCGCGTCCTGCATTTCCAGTTATAAAATCAAAAAGTTCTGTAGCGAAATACTGTAGTCTTGTTAAGCCATCAGGGATCGCAATAGCACTCAAACAACATTCAGGATAATCACAGCAAAAATGTAAATCATCATAAAAATAGTGATGGTAATGATGAGGGATGCACTTGGTAGTAAAAATCAAATATTTTGATCCATTTGCAAGATGGGGACCAACTATTTTGCGCTTTATTCCTTGGAGAGGATTACTTACATAAATAAACTCAGGCCAGTAGGCATATAAATTATGTTGGGTGTTATTTGAAGATCCAACCTTAAGAGCAGAATGCTCATCTACGCTTTTTTTTGCTTGCAGTAGGAGGGCACTTCTGATTATTGACCCGTTTGATTTTTTAAGTGTACGGATAAGTAATAAATCGCCGATTTCTACTTTCTTTTTTGGATTCGTTGGGTCTTGCTTTTCAATTTCATTGTAAGTAACGTATGGTCTCTGATGCACATACATGCTTGCTGTTTTTATTGGCAAACGAAGACTATTTAGGGCTAATGGCAACTCATGGACTATTTTAGCGACAATTACCGGCTCGCTTGATGTCGGTGGGGTTAATGAGTTATTGAGGACTGTACAGATTGCTTTATATATATCATGACGATGCGGTGATGAACACAATAATGTTTCTGGGTTATTTGTTTTCATGTATTTTTTCTTTGCAATAATGTAGCATTAATTATAGTCAAAGAATGAATAAAATTAAAATTCAGTTTCGTAAAAGATGGCGTCCATTAGTGCAACTCGGGCATTCCAAATTTCCAATTGTAAGGGATCTGTAGGTTTTGAACAATCATACCACTTTTGATTCCTTACATTTTCGATTACATAGTTCCAGTAATCATCATGTGTGCTAAGCTTTTTTGGCGTTCCAAAAGCTTTTTCCAAATTTTTGAAATTCCCATCTTTTTCACCAAGCCCTGTTATGCAAAAAAACTGATCGGGACGTTTCATTGCTAATAAACGGCTTACTGTAGAAAGCCCATATCCCCATCCATCATGGTTTTGGAAATAGGATAGACAAGCATCAAATTGTTTTTTTGTAACAGGTCCACTTGCAGGAATAAACTCTAGTGCATCAGAAATTTTCATATAGCTCTTTATCGTACCATTTTCTCCTTTTTCATCTCTATCACTCAACCGATTAGCAAAGAGTTGAGAAGGCATTCGTCCGAACAAGAACCAGTTTTGAATATTATCCCCTTCTTTTTTTACACCACCTATATTTTTACGTTGGAGCTCCGATAGATTTTTAAATGGCACCTTAAAATATTCTCTTGCTTTTTGCAATATATCTAAACGTTCTTGGAGATTTTTTCCATCATTCATCAATATGGCATAGTATTCTTCCCAATCCATCTCATCAAGTTGCTTTTTTTGTAATTTGAACTTATCTTGATTGTCCTGTTTTGTTTTTTGTGATTTTTGTCTTGCTTGTCTGTATTCTTCGAAATCTTTCTCAGATATTACTGAAGCGCGTATATAATAATCATCGAGAATTTGTGTCAAATTTTCAAATGTTACTTTTCCATTAGACTCATATACGGCCACAATTTCATCATTATCACTTAGTGCGGATTTTGTAAAATTTGCACTGCCAATGAACATTTTCCAGTCATTTTCACTATTGTAAAAAAAATAAATTTTAGGATGAAATACTCCGTTTTTCTTTTTTATAAATTTTATCTTTCCATGATCTTTGATAAATATTTTAATGAAATCGGGATGCGTCTGTTCAAAATTCAAACCGACTGTTGATCGCACAATTTTGTTTTTATTTTTTTTTAGCACTTGGAAAACAAGATGATTAGCTGAAGCCCATGCAACTGCAAAACGAACTGTTTTATACTTTTCAATTGCAAAACATAGTTCATTAGTAAGTTCATTTGGATTTATAATGATCTTCAAACAGTATCCTTTAGGTTACATTATATATTATGTAGAAGAGCGTATTTCATTAACATCAATATTATATCCAGTGATTTGTTTGGTCTATTCACGAATCAATATGAAGAGGCGTCAAGTAAGTGAAAAATAATGGATTAAGAGATTTTTGAAGAAAATAACTTTCATAATAGAATTGAAGTATTAATAGATAGTATTGAAATGGTTGAGCCATCTGTAAATTATAAGTTAATTCTATAAGAAAACAATTATTCATTATAGACAATAATATTAAATCTACAGTAAGGGGTAATCATGAGAAAGATAGCGTTTGCGTTGACACTGATTGGCGTGTTGAGTTTTGCCTATGCTGCTCCTCCTACCGTAATGACGGGGGCGACTTCACCGCAACCTAACGGGCAGATTGATACAAATAATAATACAAAATCAACACTCCCCAACGGGTGGTCCGGGACTCAGACATTCAAGTCGTTTATGCAAAACCTTGTAAAGTATGGTTTTTCAGGCAACCTTTTTGTCCCAATACAACCTATTCTTGTAAACACATATACCGATTTCAATGAGTCAAATCAAAGTTTTTACGAAAAGAAATTTGATGAAAAAAACGCAACATCAGTCAAAAGATTGCTAATGACTCAAAATGTATCGGTAGTTACGATCGATTCAGACAAAGGGATGGAGATGGCTTTGCCTACGGCTGGCGCATCCCTCTCTGTGTCGCGCAAAAACTATCTCGTTATTATGGACTACATGAAGTATCGGACTGAACCGCTATTTGCGGATACAGGTCACAATGACTTGATAGGGTATGGTAAAATCGGCGTCGGCTTGAGAGTTCAAGCAAAAATAACCGCCAAAGCTGATAATGTCAATTTGGGTAGTCTTATGGCGCTCGGTATAGCGGCACACAATAACGACATCAGCGGTGAAATCTCAATAGAGGTGATCGGAATGGATTCTAACGATATCACCAATCTTTTACCTATAACCGCCTCTATTGATCAATCATCGATTCAATCCGCGCTCCAAGCGATGGCCGCTATTAAGACGAAGCTGAATGATCCAAACACAACCATCCAGCCTCATCTTGTCGCATTCTATGACCCAAGCGCCATAAAACTTATACAAAAACAGTGTTCATTTTGGGATTATCTGAAATCTGCTTCTTGTTATAAGAATGAGCAAGACACACATGTGGAAAAATAGTGATCATGCATAGCTAACGGTACGTCTTCTGTAAAATGGCAGTGTTTTATTGACATATTTTCATAAAACGCTCTATAATCTCAGAAGGCATACAGAGCCAAGTTCGCTTCCACCTGTAAAGGTATGGGCAATCTGTCATAGTCAATCATCACTTTGTTGCTTTATGCGTTAACTGCGAAAGAACAATGTGCAACGGAAGTATCACTGCGACATCTTAGATGATCGTGATTTTGTTCAATTCTTTCGCTACAGCACATAAAGGAATAAAGAGATGAATACAGTCTCGCACGCACCTACAACTCCGTCCGAAAAGCAGCTAAAACAATCTGCTAAGGCTATCCAGTCGGCCCTTAAAGAGCTTTTCGATATTGAAATCAATTACACACAGGCATTAGAAATATCTGCGCGGTCCCATAAATTTAAAAGCTGGGATGTAGCTTGTGCTACAGCAAAAAAAGTCCAAAAACAGGCATTAAACCCACTACTACAACCTCTATCTAAAAAACCACTCGGCTCTATGAGCACCCTTGATCGTTTGCATCAAATGGAAGATCATTTTGAAAGCCTCGGCTATCCCCAACTAAAAATGGCATGTAAAGCGATCGTCGGATGCCATAACAATAAAACCGATCTTCTCAATTCAGTTTGGGAAATGAGCATGAAAGCAAACGAGGGGGTATGGTTTAGCACATGGTTACCTCACAAAATAGCCATTCTCCAAAACGAAGATCTATTTAAAAAAGTCGCCGGCGATTTTGGCTTCGATGCGACACAATTTATTGACGGCCTAACCAAAAAGATTGCCCAAATTGAAGATTTTTTATTATCCTCCGAACAGCCCAAAGAGGATGATTCAGGGATTAACACATTTAACAGGATCACTGCGATCTTCAATGTCGTTCAGCTTTTTGAGCCATCTTCCAAGGGTATGCAGACCTATATTAATTCGTTAGGGAAAGAAGATTATGCCTTATTGGCAGCAACATTCGATCTTGGGCGCCAAGGGTGGGAAAGGAGCTATGAAGAAAGCCGTGAATATGAAAGCTTTGTTGAAAACATGGCGGCGGACGGACGCAAGGTTACTCGGGATCTGGCTGACAAAAGATTTTTACCAAAAGACGAGAAGCAAAGGCAGTTTGATTGGCTATATCAGTACATGCTTAATGGTGTGAACCAAGGCATTGCTGTCAACGAGTATAGTTGGTTATCGCAAAAAACAAATATAATAACTGAAACGCGAAAAGGTGTAGGAATGTTGCAAGAGCTAATGTAGCCTACATAAGATTTGGCAGAATATCGGGTCAACCGTCTTGACGATGAGTTGGAATGTTATGACGACCAAGGGAAAGGCGAGAGTAGTAGCATTAATTATTGTAAAGTAGCATTAATTATTGTAAATTACATCCACCTCCGAAGATACTCGCCCCAGTCGAAGAGTGATGAGGGGATCGAAACGGTCTCATCGGAGTGAAGGTCGGCTCTTTTCCCTCCAAAATTTCGAGTTTGGCACACTCTAGTATTTCGTTGTTGTGAAGCGGCGGCATGATATGAACGATCCGTTTGGCAATCATCGATTTACCGCTCCCCGGTGAGCCCTCCAGTAGTAGATTGTGCATTCCTGCCGCTGCGATCAGTGCGGAGCGTTTGGCGTGTTCTTGCCCTTTGATGTCGATAAAATCGAGCGGGTAGTGTTCATGAAAATAGTAGCTTTTCTCATCATGGATCAGATGATCGAATTCAAAGGTACTGATATGTGCTTTCGCTTCAGGGAGAGTATCCGAACGCAATAGAGTGAGCGTTTCTTGTAGCGTATCGACACCGTAAAAGGTGATATTGGGAATTTTGGATAGTTTTGCGAGGCTGGCTTTGGGGACTATCGCTTTGGTGATTGTTCCTTGATTGGCGAGTGAGAGGATGATAGGGTAGAGGAGGGTGTTCTCGGTGACGCTTCCATCAAGCCCTAGCTCTCCGAACACAAACCACTCCGAGAGATCTCCCTCATAGTTTCCGAGTGCGATGAGCGCGGCGATAGGGAGGTCAAAATGGCTCCCTTCTTTGCGTAGATCACTCGGAGCAAGATTGATAGTAAGCCGTTTAGGGGGAAATGTGAAGTCATTGCTCAGAAGTGCCGACTTAACCCGCTCCTTACTCTCGGTGATAGCGGTATTCGCCATACCGACGATACTAAAGGCGGGTAATCCTTTGGTTGCGGTGAATTGAACTTCAACGCACGAGGCATCTATCCCTTCGAATGTGGCACAGAGTAACTGTTTCATGTGGATTTCCGTAATAATATATAACGGTTATAGTATCAGAATAGTTTTATAGAAGATAAAATATTGCAAAACGCAATATTTTGAGGCTATTTTTTCTCTTTGAGTGCTTTTTTGTACTCTTTTTCGAATTTTTTGCGGCGGTTATAGGTGAGTTTTTCGATAAAGAGTTTCCCCTCCAAATGGTCCATTTCATGTTGAATCGCGATCGCTAAAAGATCATTGGCTTCGAGTGTGCAGGATTCACCGTGGCGGTTTTGGTAGTGGAGAGTTAGGCTCTCATAGCGTTCTACGTCTTCATAAAACCCTGGAACGCTCAGGCACCCCTCTTGATAGAGGGTATTACCCTTTGGATCACAAATGGAGGGGTTTATGATCTCCAGTAGGTTCTCTTGGGTCTGGTTCCCCTCTTCATCGGGGATACAGAGGATAAGGGCTCGAATAGGATTGGCAACCTGAATAGCGGCTAATCCTATACCGTTGGAGCTCATCATGGTCTCATACATATCGTCCAAAAAGCGGTGGAGAAGCTGGTCAAAGCTCGTTACTTCAGCGGAACGAGTTTTAAGTTGTTTATTGGGGTAGGTGATAATCGGGAGAATCATACGAGCCTTACGCGTTGCAAACCATATAACGGAGCTTAGGGTTATTTTCAGCCGCATCCATCGACTCTAGGGTACATACGAGGGTTTGATCAACACCGCGAGTGGCATTAAGCTCGGTTACTCCGATAGCGATGCGAAGCTGAATCTCTTTTTCGGCGATGAAGAAATTACTGGAAGCGACGAGATCAAAAAGTCTTTCGGATGCACGTTTAGCACTTTCAATATCGGTATGCTTGAGTACCATCGCAAAAATACCTCCGCCGTAGTGAGCCACAATATCGCTCCGTCGGGAGGTTTTGAGTAAAAGACGTGCAACGGTACGAACCATAAGCTGTTGAGCCTTTTCACTTTGAACGCTTTCACCTGTTTCTTTGGCAAGACGGACGGTGATAAGTGAACTTTTGTGTTTGAACTCGTCGATGAGATGCCGTTCTTGTTCAAGTTTGGTGATAAGGAACCGTTTGTTGTAGACACCGAATTGGTTGTCAAAAATCGTCTCATTTTCAACCTGTTTGACAATAGTTGCGGTCTCGTCGTAGATCACTTTCATGTGGGTGACCTGTTTTTTGAGGATAGAGCTCAGTTTTCCGACATCATCCCCTAATGAAGCGATAAGATCGTTTGCCCCGTTCAATGAAGGGATCTCTTTCATCTCCGCTTGCCGTTTTTCTAAAATTTTCTCCATAAGAGAGATATTTTTATAGAGGGTCGCGCTGAGTTGTAGAATACTTTTAACGGAAGAGAACCCTTGTTTGAGGGTTTTTTCAAGCTCTATGCTGGTATCTTCGTGATTATCTTCTTCGAGCTCTAAAACAGAGCCGATTTGACGGCGGAGACTTTCGCTTTTATCTTCTAAAATGCGATCGAAATAGAGAGAAAAATTGTTCGGGGTAGGGGGAAGATTGTCAGAAATAAGGGCGTTTAAAACCTCTTTGGCAAAGATTTCAAGATCACTGGTCGGGTCACTCAGTCCTCCGGTACTGATGAAGGTACCACCCTCATCAGGCCCTTTTGACGTAACTGTTCGTTGAGCACGTTTGAGATTACTGAGCGCCGCCATGGATTACCTCTTACTTCTCTTCTTTTTCTTTTTGAACCAATACTTCGTCAATGATACCATAAGTAACCGCTTCAGCGGCTGACATGAAGTTATCACGATCGGTATCTTTTTCGAGTTTTTTGACACTTTGACCGCAGTTTTTAGCCAAAATTTCGTTGAGTTCGGCTTTCATGCGTAGAATCTCTTTCGCCTGAATCTCAATGTCGGTTGCTTGACCTTGAGCGCCGCCGAGAGGTTGGTGAATCATGATGCGTGCATGAGGGAGAGCATAACGCTTCCCCTTGGCACCTGAACTGAGCAAAAATGCTCCCATAGATGCCGCTTGTCCGATACAGATGGTACAGACGTCGGGACGAATATAGTTCATGGTATCATAAATCGCCATCCCCGAAGTGATGACACCTCCGGGGGAGTTGATGTAGAAGTAAATATCTTTTTGAGGATCTTCCGCTTCTAAAAACAACAGCTGCGCCACGATTGACGAGGCAACTTGATCGTGTACCTCGCCACTGAGCATGATGATACGGTCTTTGAGAAGACGTGAATAGATGTCGTACGATCTCTCACCGCGCCCCGTTTTTTCAATGACGTAAGGGATGTAACTCATCGTAATTACTTGATTTTGTCGTTAAGCAATTTACTTAACACACGGTCTTCGATCATCGCCATTTGAATCGCAGGGAGGTATCCTGACTCTTGGTAATGTTTGTAGACAGCCATAGGATCTTGACCCATTTGCATCGCTTCGTAGTAGATGGTTTGCATCAACTCTTGCTCATTGACATTGATATTTTCTGCTTTTGCCAATGCGTCTACGATAAAGGTAGCTTTAACGGCGCGGCAAGCATCGTCACGGAAGGTTTCACGCATCGCTTTAACTTTATCGGCATCGCCGCGTAGCTCCTCGAGTTCTGCTTCGCTGAGTTCACGTGCTTTTTTGTTGAGTGCCATATCCATCTCTTGTTCTACGATGAACTCAGGAAGATCGATCGTGAATGCGCTTACGAATGTCTCCATGAGAGCCGGTTTGAGTTCGTCGTTGTATTTAACGCTCATCGCTTCGGTTTCGAGTTGTTCTTTCACTTTTTCTTTGAGCATATCAACACTTGCGTCTTCAAACCCCGGAAGCATTTTTTTCGCTAATTCGTCATCGACGGTTACCGCTTCTTTGGCTTGGATCGCGTGAATTTTTACTTTGAATTCAGCCGGTTTTCCTGCAAGTTTAGCTCCGCCGTAGTTTTCAGGGAACGTTACCGCGATGGTTTTCTCTTCCCCTTTTTTCATTCCGATCAGTTGATCTTCAAATCCAGGAATAAATTGACCGCTTCCAAGACGTAAGCTGAAACCTTCGGCTTTTCCACCCTCGAACGCTTCACCGTCTACGAATCCTTCGAAATCGAGCAACGCCGTGTCGCCGCTGACCAATGCACGATCTTCATCAACATTGACCAATGGTGTTTGTGCCCCTGCTAGCTCTTCGATGCGAGCCATAACTGCCGCATCATCGATGGCAGGTTTTGCAACATCGGGAACCATTGCCGCGTAATCGCCGAGGGTGATTGCAGGACGGGTAGCGATTACCACTTCAACATCGATACCGTTGTCGTTTTTCTCGAATTTAGCGATTTGAGGTTCACCGATAAGTGTGTCTGACGCAATCGCCATCTCTTTGAGACCTGCGCTTAAAAGATCACGCAATGCTTGTGCTTCCGCGTCTTGAACAAGGCGTTCACCATATTGCTTTTTAACCGCGCTTACCGGCACTTTTCCTTTGCGGAAACCGGCAATTTTTGCCTCTTTAGAGAGTTGGTTAGCGATTTTTTCGATATTGGCATCGATGGTTCCACGTGTAATAGCCGCGTTGATTTTCGCGTTTGCTGAGTCGATTTTCTTGGTTGTAATTTGCATTGAATCCCTTTTGTAGCGTCTCTTATGAGAGTAAATGGTGGCAATAATATCCAAAAAGGGTTAATTGTACGCTGAATTAAAATAAAAGCAAAGAGATGATAAAGTAATAGCATTATTTAAGAGGAACGAGACACTATGGGATTCGATAAGAACGAGCACTTTATTAATGCGGTCAAAACGATGATTAGCCACGTCGGTGAAGATGTGGAACGTGAGGGATTGCTCAAAACCCCTGAACGTGTTTTAAAAGCGTACGAGTTTATGTTCGGCGGGTATAAAGAAGACCCTCAGCGTATTTTAAATTCGGCGATGTTTCAAAGTTCAAACGATGAGATGGTGTTGATCAAAGACATCGAATTTTATTCGACGTGCGAACATCATCTGCTTCCGATCATCGGTCGGGCGCATGTCGCTTATATTCCTGATGGAAAAGTGGTCGGGCTTTCGAAAATCCCCCGCGTGGTCGATGTCTTTTCACGCCGTATGCAGATTCAAGAACAGCTCACCGAGCAGATCGCCGATGCGTTGATGGAGGCGATAAGTCCCAAAGGGGTCGCGGTCGTCATTCAGGCACGCCATATGTGTATGGAGATGCGCGGGGTTGAGAAAATCAGCTCAACGACGACTTCGAGCGCATTGCGGGGATTGTTTAAGCGGGATGAAAAGACGAGAATGGAATTTTTTAGTCTCATCAACTCTTCCAGCGGGAACCGTTACTAGATTATGCCGCTAAAATCACTGCGCAGCCGTTTGGGGGTCGAAAAACTGACTACCGTTTTCGGAACCGTTACCAAAATCAGCCCTACCGTCATTATCGCCGAAGGGCTTCATGTGAGTATCGGCGATACGGTGATGATGGTCTCGGAGGTCAACGGAGCGGAAGCACTGGGGATGGTGAGCGAAGTAGAGCGAAACCGCTTTTTTATTACCCCGTTTCGGTTTGTCGAGGGGTTTCGTGCGGGAGATAAAGTCTATCCGAATCAGACGGGGATGATGATCGAAGTAGGGTCAGGGCTGCTTGGGCGGGTGGTTGATCCGTTTATGAACCCGATTGACGGCAAAGGGTCTATCACCGGAAGCAATCTTGAACCGATCATTAAAGCCCCTATCGCCGCAATGAAGCGGGGGATGATCGATGAGCCTTTTAGTGTCGGGGTCAAAACAATCGATGGGCTTCTCACGTGCGGAAAAGGGCAAAAACTCGGTATTTTCGCAGGAAGCGGTGTGGGGAAATCGACGTTGATGGGGATGATCGTCCGAGGGGCGGATGCCCCGATCAAGGTGGTCGCTCTCATCGGCGAGCGGGGGCGCGAGGTTCCCGAATTTATCGAAAAAAGCCTCGGCGGTAATTTGGAAAATACCGTTTTGGTCGTGGCAACGAGTGATGATTCACCGCTTATGCGTAAATACGGGGCGTTTAGTGCGATGAGTGTCGCGGAGTATTTTAAAGCTCAAGGGCATGATGTCCTCTTTATGATGGACTCCGTTACCCGTTTTGCGATGGCACAGCGCGAAATTGGTCTAGCCCTCGGTGAACCGCCGACCTCTAAAGGGTATCCCCCTTCGTCGTTGACCCTGTTGCCTCAATTGATGGAGCGTGCGGGAAAAGAGGAGGGGAACGGTTCGATCACCGCCTTTTTCACGGTATTGGTAGAGGGGGATGATCTGAGTGATCCGATTGCCGATCAGTCACGCTCGATACTTGATGGTCACATTGTCCTCTCACGTGAACTGACCGATTTTGGAATCTATCCGCCGATCCATATCCTCAACTCCGCATCACGGGTGATGAATGACATCATCACTCCCGAACATCTTGCCGCAGTGCGACGATTTCGACGTCTCTATACATTGCTCAAAGAGAATGAGATGCTGATCCGCATCGGTGCATACGTGCGAGGAACGGACAAAGAGCTGGATGAAGCAATGGCTAAGAAAGAGAAGATGGAAGCGTTTCTTTCTCAAGAGGCGATGAGTATTTCGGGTTATCAGGAGTCGATTGATCAGATGATTGCGTTGATGGGGTAATGTAATAAAAAAAATAGTGATATAATAAAAATATTCCATCTTAATTTATCCGGGAGAGTAGTGAATGATGAAGCTGAAGAGTTTGGTAGCAATGGGCATAGTTGGTGCTGTGTTAGTAGGATGCGGAGCAAAAGAGCAGCTTCCTTTGGGTGATGTTGTGGGTAATTCTTACCAAATCGTCAATGATATGAATCAAACTACTGTAGCGGCGATGATGCCGATGAAGCCTACGAGTATGCAACGTATCAATAATGAAGAAGTTTGGAAATACGAGGGGGACACAACGGATCCGAAAACGAAAAGCCGGACATATCATAACCTGATTGTTAAATTCGTAGACGGAAAAGTGAAGCACGTTGGAACTTTTAGCTGTAAACTGCCTGTTGTTGCGGAAGAGTAATCAATGAAAAAGATAGTTTTACTCAGCGTCCTTTTGGTGAATTTTTTGATGGCCGAGCCTGCTGTAGAGGCCATTAATCAAGGGAATGAAAGTTACAAACAGCGAGAGGTAATGTGTAGTTTGGATGAGCTTTTTGAAGGGCTTAAAAAAACACTCATGCAATCTAAAATGAACATTGTTACAGTGACCAAAGAAAATGGGGTTATTACCGCAAAAGGGGATCAGTATAACAAAGATACGATTACCGAAATCACGGTGTCTATCTCATTTAAAGCGGTAACACCTACAACATCATCCGTCGGAATGATTGCCAGCTATAACGTGATGGAGAAAAAAGCCAATACGGGACAAATCGGTTTTGCAGGGATTACCTTGCCGATACCGGTTCCGTTAACGGGTCGATATGCGATGATCGGAAGCGGTCATATTGATGAAAGCTCATGGT
Source organism: Sulfuricurvum sp. (assembly GCF_036279695.1). Classification (GTDB taxonomy): domain Bacteria; phylum Campylobacterota; class Campylobacteria; order Campylobacterales; family Sulfurimonadaceae; genus Sulfuricurvum. The sequence continues at coordinate 8,564 of NZ_DASUIQ010000107.1, read as the reverse complement.
ATCAAGGGTTTTACAATAGTTTAGATAAAGTTCTTTTCGAAGAAAAAATGAAATCTCTCTGATTCTTTATTTGTTCCCCGATATTTCGGGGAACAATCTACTTCATTAATACCATACGATATTTTTTATTACCAAGATGATGAAATAGCGAAATTAACAAGTGCTTGTTTTGGATAGCTTGTCCCATCTACTTCACCTGTTTTGCTGGACATTTGGGCAGAGAGCTCAAAATGGAACCAATCAGGACCTGTTGCGATACCCGCAGTGTAGATAACACCGGCTTCATCGTTTGATGCGGTGTTTTTCATGAGACCGACATTTACTTCAAGTGCTGAGAGATCCAAGTTGAGACCTCCACCGATGTAACGGGTATCATAGCCTGTGAGCCCTTTGTTGGTTGATAGGTCTGCATCCAATGCAAACTCTAAAACATCGGTAAGTTTATATGCTCCCCCTGCGCGGAATGAAGGTTCGATTTTGTACTCACGACCGCCGAATGCATCGAATGTCGGCGAATTGAGATTTTTACCTACGAGCGCCAGTGTGAGATTTTCAGCCGATTTAGGTTTGAGTGTAGCTCCCAAGTCAATACCGACGTTAGAGGATGTTACGGAATTTTGATCTATGTTGTCAAGGCTGTTGTCATTATCGAGGGCGACTCGTTTATAGAATGTTTTTCCGCTCATCAGTTTAAGCGCTCCTCCCACCCCGACGCTTCCAAATCCAAGATCAAACGCTTTTCCGTATGCGAGAGGTACTTCAGCAACAGCTAAACCAAGAACGTCGAGATTGGTTAGACCGTTATCGATAGCATATTGAAGTGAAGTAGAATTATAAGTGGTTAGATCCGATGCAACTGCCGTACCGCTGCCAATATCGTAATAGGTACCTGCCCCATTTCCGGCAAAGATTAGTGCGGTATGAGATTGGTCAATATTGGCAATCGCACCAATATCGGACGTGACAAATAGACCTGTCCCAAATGCTCCAAATGAGAGTCCAAAGTCAGCGGTAGGATTGAGTTGAAATCCTTTTTGATTCATGCCTGTGATGATATTTCTGGCTTGTATTAAGGTCGCAATGTCTGTGGCACTGGCAGTATCAGCTGTTCCATCAACGATAGCGGAAATACCTGAAAAATCTAGGTTATTGAGGTCGCTAACCGCTTTTCCGGCACCCGTGTCTTTTACTCCAACACCACCGCCGAGATGTAAACTGAATTTCTCAGGGTTATGCGCTAAAAGTGCCGGATTGTTATACGCGGCAAGTGATGATGGGGATGTAGCGATACCTGCTCCCCCCATTGAAGCCGCTTTTGAACCTAATACCTGAAACTCCATCGCCGAAGCAGAAGCCGCGACACATGTGGATGCGATAATGGATAGGACGATTTTGGATGGAGACATGATGAGAGTTCCTTCTTATATAATAAGATTTATTTTCTCATAAAGTTTTGTTGTTATTCATAAAAGCAGATGTTGGTAAATCTAAGAGATTACTATTGGCAAATCGTTGTCACTATAAGAAACATACCATTAATTCTTAAATAATACTAAATATAAAAAACCCTTAAGGTTACTATAACATCGTTTGCACTATTATCCCAAAAGTTAAAGAAGACTAAAATAGTCTTTTATTAAAAACCTCTTTTTGGAGAATGTTATGCAGGTCTATTTAGACAATAATGCGACAACGATGGTCGATCCTGCCGTTACCGAAGCGATGATTCCGTTTTTCAGCGAAATTTACGGTAACCCCAATTCGCTTCATCGCTACGGAACCGCGTCTCATCCCGCGATCACAAAAGCGATTAATCAAATGTACAAAGCGATCAACGCAGGTGATAACGATGACATCATCTTTACTTCATGTGCTACCGAGTCGAATAACTGGGTGCTCAAATCGGTGTGGGTGGACAAAATCCTAAACGGCGATAAAAACCATATCGTTACCACCGAGATCGAACATCCATCGGTTCTCTCCACCTGTAAGTTCCTCGAAGAGCAGGGGGTCAAAGTGACCTATCTGCCGGTGAATGATCAAGGGATCGTCGAAGCACATACGCTGCGCAGTTTTATCACGGATAAAACAGCATTAGTATCGGTTATGTGGGCGAACAATGAGACAGGGATGATTTTCCCGATCAAAGAGATAGGACAAATCTGTAAAGAGCGGGGGGTTCTTTTCCACACCGACGGTGTTCAGGCGGTAGGAAAAATTCCCGTCGATATGCAAGAAGTTCATGTCGATTTTATGTCGATGTCGGCGCATAAATTTCATGGTCCTAAAGGGATCGGAGCGCTCTATATCCGCAACTCCGAAGCCCTAACCCCGCTTCTTCACGGCGGAGAGCACATGGGGGGACGCCGCTCAGGTACCCTTAATGTCCCTTATATCGTCGGAATGGGAAAAGCAATTGAGCTTGCAACGGAGAATATCGAAGAAAAAATGGCGAGTATCCGAGCAAAGCGTGATCGTCTCGAAGATGCTCTTCTCACAGGACTAAGCGATGTGATGGTCGTAGGTAATCGTGAAAACCGTACCCCGAATACGATTTTGATCTCGATTCGCGGAGTTGAGGGCGAGGGGATGTTGTGGGATTTGAACAATGCCCTTATCGGTGCTTCTACCGGTTCTGCCTGTGCCTCTGAGGATCTTGAAGCGAACACCGTCATGCTCGCTATCGGTGCGGACAATGAACTGGCGCATACGGGGATTCGTTTGAGTCTCAGCCGTTTTACGACCGATGCGGAGATCGACTATGTAATAGAGCGATTTGAAAATGCGGTAAAACGGTTACGTGCGATTTCCAGCTCATACGCAAAAGTTCAACCAACTCCCGGCGGCGAAGCCGGAGAATGTCACATACATCACTAAAGGATTCTACTATGGCAAAAAATGATTTATTAGGCGGATCTCTTTGGGATCAGTACTCCAATAAAGTAACGACATTGATGAATAACCCTAAACACCAAGGGGAGATTACAGAAGAGGAAGCCTCAGCTGCGGGACACAAGCTCATCGTTGCCGATTTCGGTGCGGAGAGCTGCGGTGATGCGGTACGCCTTTACTGGGAAGTTGATCCGTCCAATGACATGATCGTTAAATCGAAATTTAAAAGTTTCGGATGCGGTACCGCTATCGCTTCTTCGGATATGATGACGGAACTTTGTCTGGGCAAAACGGTTCAAGAAGCGGTTAAAATCACCAATATCGATGTGGAGTTCGCTTTGCGCGATACTCCGGATGTTCCGGCTGTTCCGCCGCAAAAAATGCACTGTTCCGTTATGGCGTATGACGTTATCAAAAAAGCGGCAGGATTGTATCTCGGTGTCGATGAGTCGAGCTTCGAAGACGAGATTATCGTATGTGAATGTGCTCGTGTGAGTTTGGGAACGCTTCGCGAAGTGATCCGCCTCAATGATCTTAAAACCATCGAGCAAGTGACCGATTACACGAAAGCGGGCGGCTTTTGTAAATCGTGTATTAAACCGGGTGGACATGAGGCGCGTGAATATTATCTCGTCGATATTCTCGCAGACGTTCGTGCCGAAATGGATCAGGAGAAAATGCGCTCAGCCGCCGATGCGGGAAGCCACGGAGATTTCGAAGCGATGACGCTGGTTCAAAAAATCAAAGCGATTGATAGTATCGTGGATGAGTCGATCCGACAGTTCCTTATCATGGACGGCGGAAATATGGAAGTTATCGATATTAAAGATTCACCGGATTATATCGATGTCTATATCCGTTATTTGGGTGCGTGCTCGGGATGTGCGAGTTCAAGTACAGGAACATTGTATGCGATCGAAGCGACACTCAAAGAAAAACTTTCTCAGAAAATCCGCGTTTTACCAATCTAAATTCCCCATGATCCAATACCTAGAGCCGTTCCGAAGGCAGAAGTGCCGAGAGGAACGAGCGTTCTTGGATCATGGTATGCTCTTTTGCTACTTTTCTGACTAAACAGAAAAGTAGATTAGAAGTTCTTATCAAACCAATCTGCAACCTGACTTCGGATCGTATGTCTCAATTGAATCCCCGCAATAAAGTTGTTATGCTGTGCTTTGTTGAGCAAGCTGACAAGGGCGTTGCGTCGTTTCGAGAGGAACGGATGGTCGATTTGTCCCGGATCACCCATCACAACGAGGCGTGTTTCATCCCCCATACGGGTTCCGATGAGTTTCAGGGTTGCATTCGTCATATTTTGCGCTTCATCGATGATGACAAATTTGCGTGAGATGGTCGTTCCGCGCATGTGGGCGATGTCCATCACTTCGATATTGTATTTTTTCATAAATACTTCGGTCGCATTTTCCCGTTTGACCGAGTTGGTATTGCCCGTGTATTCGACGCGGGCATCGATGGAGCGTTTGCTTTGGTGCTCGATGGTGAAGTTTACAGCTGAGTAGAGGGGATACATGAAAAAGGCGAGTTTTTGTTCCTCATCCCCTTTGCGAAATCCCAGTTCCGCTTGTTGATCGTTCGAAGTGACGGTGTTACGGGCATAAACGATCCCCTCAACGATCCCCTCTTCAACCAGTTCCAGTCCTGCTTGCAACGCGACGAGTGTTTTTCCCGATCCTGTAGACCCTGAGACGACGGTGACGTAGTTTTGGGGGTGCGTCATCATGGCGTAATAAAATTTTTGTTCGACATTCAGAGGGCGAACGAGTTCATCGCTGAAATGTTCCCCGAAACGGCGGTCGAAATCGCACCACTCGATTTGGTTATTGAAACAAAACGCATGACGCTGTATCCCCGTCTCATACATCTCCGATGAAGTGCTGAGCGCTTTTTGGATAAAGGTGAGCTGATCGAAATTATGGTGATTCACTTCGGTAGGGATGGCAGGGGTCTCTTCGTACTCATAGGTGTAGGTGAAATCGATTTGTTCGGGTGCTTCGACACTGCTGTTACGGATGCTTTGAGTGCGGATTCCGCGAATTTCGGCGGCAATGCGAAACGACATATCATTGCTGAGGAGGGTGAGGTCATAATCATCGGCGATCTCACCGATTTTGGCATCGTTGATCCCTTTGGGCTCCGAGAAGTTATGGGCAACACGGTAGTGCTCGCGATGGACGATGAAGAGATCGATGAGGTTGGCCTCTTCTCCACCGTGAAGTGAGCGGTCAAAGTTGAGCGCCAATCGATAGTAACGGTCGTTTTTGCACTCTTCCATATCGACATGGTTTCGGACACATTCGGGAAGCTCGATAAAGCTGATCGGTTCCCCCCATGCCGCATCGGCGAGACGGAAAAACTCGCGTGCCTGAAACCCCGCTTCGGAGCGCATATCGTCTTTTTTGCTGTTGAGCTCGGCTAAAACGACGTTGGTAATAACGACACCGTTGTGGTTTTCGTCACTGATTCGTAAAATGTTGGTAGGATCATCAAGGATAACAGAAGTGTCGAGAAGGTAGCAGTTTTGTACGCTTGCCACAGAAAAACCTTTTTGATAAGATCATCTATGGTAGCGAAAATAATCTTAAGTGAGACAATTATCGATAATAGTTGAGTACCCCATCCATCGTTCGTCCCATGTTGAGTAACACCATGTCGGCAATAACGAGTGCCGCCATCGACTCCGCAACGACCGAACCGCGCACCGCGACGCAAGGATCATGCCGCCCTTTGAGGGAGACGCTAACGCTTTCGTTATCGGTGTTAGTGCTCTCCTGATCGATAAAGATCGATGGAGTCGGTTTGAAATGGACGCGCAACATGACATCGTCACCGTTGCTCATTCCCCCCAAGATTCCCCCTGCATGGTTGGATTTGAAGCCGCTAGGGGTGATCGGATCGTTGTTTTGGCTGGCGAGTAGCTCTGCGCTGTGAATCCCCTCTCCGATTTCAACCGCTTTGACGGCGTTGATCCCCATCATCGCTTCGGCGAGTACTGAGTCGAGTTTGTAATAGAGTCCCTCTCCCAACCCGATCGGAAGACCGCTGATTTTGAGCGTAGCGACTCCTCCGACGGAATCATGGGCGTTTTTAGCTTCTAAGATAGCCGCTTTTTGAGCCTCTTCAACGGATTTATCGAGAGCATAAATAGGGCTGTTTTTAGGGTAGGTAAAATCGAGGTTTTGGGCAACGATACCATGAATAGCGCTGATACCGCTCGCAAACTCGATCCCCAGAGAACGGAGCATCAGTTTGGCTACCGCACCCCCCGCAACACGTGCCGCCGTTTCGCGTGCGCTTGAGCGTCCGCCGCCGCGATAATCGCGTAGACCGTATTTGTGAAAATAGGTAAAGTCGGCGTGTCCCGGACGGAAAATATCTTTGACATTTGAGTAATCGCCGCTCTTTTGATCGGTGTTGTAAATGACTAAAGTGATCGGCGTTCCGGTGCTGATCCCCTCGAAAACACCGCTGAGGATTTCAACTTTGTCTTCTTCTTTGCGGGCAGTGGCAAACTCGTTTTGCCCCGGCTTGCGTCGGTCGAGTTCGCTTTGGATAAAGGCTTCATCGATTGCCAACCCCGCAGGGACACCATCAAGTACGCAGCCGATTGCTTTGCCGTGCGATTCACCGAATGTCGTTATACTGAAACGTTCACCGAAGCGATTCATTTGAGCTCCTTGGATAGCATCTCCAGCGCGATTTGTGCCGCTTCCTGCTGGGCATGTTTTTTACTTTTTCCACACGCTGAAGCGTACCGTTTTCCATCGATAATGACCGCCACTTCAAACTCTTTTTTATGATCAGGTCCGTGTTCAGCGATGAGCTGATATTCCGGAGTGGTTCCATAGTGGGCTTGTGTCAGCTCTTGGAGGGATGTTTTGTAGTCTTTGAAGAGCGAATCGAGTGAAATATCGGGATGGACGTGTTCGAGGAGTGCAATGGTAATTTTTTGCACTTTGTCCAAACCGGTTTCGAGATACATCGCCCCCATTACCGCTTCAAATGCGTTGGAGAGAAGCGAACTTTTGGTGCGACCGCTGTTGTTCTCTTCGGCATTGGAGAGATAGATATAGTCCCCGAGCCCTAAATGGATAGCTAATGCGGTAAAACCCTCTTCGTTGACGAGAGAAGCACGCATTTTGGAGAGTTTCCCCTCATCGTATCCGCGAAATCTTTTGTAGAGGTATTCTCCGACGATCAAATCAAGTACCGCATCTCCCAAAAACTCTAGGCGCTCATTATTGTAGGGCTGTTTAAAGCTTTTATGCGTCAGCGCTTCAATAAGGAGCTCTTTGTTTTGAAAGGTGTACCCTAAACGCTCTTGCAGGGCTTCTAGATCATTCATTATGCTGTTATTCCTTTTTTAAATTTTTCCGCCTCTTCTTTGGCGATAACGTCACATCGTTCATTTTCGATATGACCGTTATGTCCGCGTACCCAGACTCCATTGATCCGATGACCTGCGGAAACACGGATGTATTCCTGCCAGAGGTCGGGGTTTTTCACCTTGGCGAAGTTCCGCTTGATCCACCCCTCCAGCCACTCGTTGATCCCTCGAATCACATAGCTTGAATCGGAGATGATCGTGACGTCGCACGGTTCTTTGAGCGCACGCAATCCCTCGATTACCCCTAACAGCTCCATACGATTGTTCGTCGTATGCGCTTCCCCGCCGCTGATGATCCGTTCTTTGTCTCCGTAACGGAGAATCGCACCGTATCCTCCGGGGCCGGGATTGCCGAGCGCGGAGCCGTCACTGAAGAGAGTTATTTTCTTCAAACCGTTCCTTTGAGAGATTCATTATGCTCTGAACACTGTCAATAGCATGGCAATGCGGACAGCGGTGAAACGGTAAAAACGAAATCTGATTACACTTATCACACGTGTATTCAAACTGCAATGTCGCTTTTGCCGCACCGCAGCGACGCAAGGCAATCAGGGTATCAAGCTCGAATTTTGAGCTCCCCTCCGCTAGTTCAAGCGTCCCTCGCGCGCTGAAGAGCTCACGCAGATAGGTGTTGCTTGCAATTATATCCAAATCGAGATTTTCCTCCCCTACACGCCACAGTACATCACTGAGCCGTTCACTGAGAGATTGGTCGAAATGGCTCCACGCTTCGCGAGCTCTATAGGTAAAAAGCCACTCAAAAATCATATACCCAAGGCGGCGATGGGTGTCGTAAAATTCGATCAGTCGGCGGGCTTTCTCATCGAGGCTGACACGGTGATCGTTGATGAACAGTTTGCACTCCAGATAGAGTCTTTCGGTGAGGGTATCGGGATTGAGTTCTTGGAGCGATTCCATCACCTCCAGCGCTTTATCGTATTGTTGGAGCTGTTCGTAGATCAGTACCAAAAAGTGGAGTGCCTGCGGTGTTCTCGGGGCATTTCCCAAAATTTGCAAGAAGGTTTGGCGGGAACGCTCTAAAAATCCCGCTTTGAAAAAGCTCTTTCCGAGCAACAACAGAGCATCTTTTTGGAAGATAGGATCGCGGTTTTTGGCGAGGAGGGCGTGATAAATTTCGACGCTCTTCTCATAATTTCCCTGATGCTCAAAACTTTGTGCCAATAGCAGCCATGATTCGGAGGTCAGGGAGTTGGTTTGCACCTGTTCGGCAAGTTTGTCCCCCTCACCGATCGATTCGAATTTTCCC
>NZ_DASUIQ010000106.1:0-16646 GCF_036279695.1 Sulfuricurvum sp. | reverse complement strand
CCTGATTTGATGGATACGGCGATTGGGGTTTCGGTGCCCAAGCGGGATTTGATCCGCTCAAAAATCGGGTGAAAACGCAACACATAACCGACATAAATAGCGTTACTGAGGAGTTCGGTGTTGTGGTATGTATCAAAAAGGGGTTTTTCGCATAAAATGGTTTTGTTTTTGACGTGGGAATCGAGATAGAGGAGCTGGGAAAGGTGTTTATTGGTTTCCGATGCAATCACGAAATAGTCATAGGTCGCAATATCGGGGACCGATTCTAAGGTTGTAAATGTCGTTGTCGTCTGAAATGTTTGAGAGGTGACGACATGGATCGCATCAAAGACTCCCATCGAGGAGAGGACATCATAGTGTCGTTGACCGATAGAACCGTATCCGACGATGAGCGCTTTCACTGAAACACACCCGCATACTCTTGATTGGCACGTTCATACTCCTCCATCTGACCGATGTCGAGCCAATATTCCCGTATCGGGAATGAGACCGCTTTTTGGTCTTGTTGGATGAGAGCTTCAAACAAAGAGGGCATATCGTAAAACTGATTTTTCGGGATGTATCGGATAACGTCGGGATTGAGCATATAGATTCCGGCACTCACAAAGAATTTATGAACCGGTTTTTCTTGAATAGAGAGGATCGTATTGCCCTCCATATTCACCACCCCATAAGGGACTTGGAAATCGTATTCGCGGACACACATTGTTGCCATCGCATTTTGGGTGAGATGATAATTGCATAGATGATCAAAATTGATATTGGTGAGCAAATCGCCGTTCATCACGAAAAAAGGCTCATTTGGGAGGGTTGTAAGAAGGCTGAGCGCCCCTGCCGTTCCCATCCGTTCCTCTTCAAAGATGTAGGTGATATTCACCCCAAAGGCGCTTCCGTCCCCGAAATAGTCTTGGATGATGTGCGATTTATAATTGACGCATAGGACGATCTCGTTAAACCCGTATTCGGCAAATTTTTCCACAATGGTTTGCAGTATCGGCTTGTTCCCGACTTTGAGCATCGGTTTTGGGGTCTCTTCGGTCAGAGGTCGAAGGCGGCTTCCCAATCCTCCCACCATCAGTACCACCATATTAGGCTTGGTAGCGGGCTTGATCAGATCATTGATCTCTTGGATCCCTAAAACACGGTATTCTTCATCGACGATCGGAATTTGATGCAGTTTTTTAGCGAGCGCTTTTTGGAGGATATCCTCTTTGGTATCGCTGAGCGTTGCTACGGTCGGGGTGGTGTGGAGTATCGTTTCAACGCTATCTTCAAGACGCAGATTGTTCAACAGTCCACGACGTATATCTCCATCAGTGACGGTTCCCAAAAGTTTCCCCTCTGAATTGACCACAACTGCCATCTGCATCGCACCGTTGTTGATGATTTGCAAAGCGTCTCGGATGGTAGAGGTTAGCGAGAGTTTAATGGCATCTATCGGTTTCATCGGAGTCCTATATCGGTGTAGTAGCATCAATTAGCGCTTCGGCTATGATGAAAATGCTCATTTTGCCACACTTCCCGCTTTGATAAAGGATCGTTCTTCAATCAGAGTTACCTCTTTTGATACGGCGTTGCTTCCGAAAAAACTCCCCCGCTTGATAACCGTTTCCCCGTTGACAATAGCACCCGTCGAAATATGGCAATGATCACCGATGATGGAGTCGTGTTCGATGAGTGCTTTGGTGTTGATGATACAGTTGTCGCCGACAGCGGCATTGGCGTTGATGAGCGCATCATGGAAAATGACGCTCCCCTCACCGATATGGGCATGTTTGGAAACATACGCTCTAGGGGATATAACGGTAGGGAGTTTATACCCCATTGTTTTTAAGTGTTCAAACATACGGATACGACCGTCGGGGGACTTGATTTGACCGAAGGCGATCAACGCATAGCTACATTCACCTCTTAAACGTTTTAAATCTTCATTGGAACCGATTATCTCGTAACCGAGTACGATTTCTCCGATTTTTTCGGGAATATCGATAATCCCGAAAATCTCAAATTTCCCCTCGGTTTCAATGACGTCGATTAGAGACCTGCAATGCCCGCCGCCGCCTATGAGGAGAAGTTTTGGTTTCATAGACGTACCCTTTTGTCCAATTTCACTAATGACAAGAAATTGTGACAATAAATTTTCAATGTTTCAATCTCTCAAACTTTTCAAGTTCATCAAGCTTTTCCCACGGGTAGTCGCTTTGACCTACTTGACCGCGGCTTGCGACATCGGCATAGAGAAATGTTGCTTCGCTGGGGTGGTCAAGATCGAATTTACGAGTAATCCAGTTAGGGGTGAGGGGGAAGTTATCGTGAACAAACGACGAGAGAATGTCATCATTAACCCCATCGATGCAGGTACCGCTGGTATCCACGGCGACAGAAGTCGGTTTGGCAACCCCGATTGCGTAGCTGATCTGAACAATCGCTTTTTTCGCTAACCCTGCGGCTACGATATGTTTGGCGATCCAGCGTCCCGCATACAATCCTGAACGGTCAACTTTCGTATAATCTTTAGAACTTTGGGCACCGCCGCCGATCGGGGCATATCCGCCAAAACTATCGACGATAAGTTTACGCCCCGTTAAACCGCTGTCATGGAGACTGGAATGTGAGACGTATTTACCTGTCGGATTGATGTGGATGATGCACTTTTTAGGGTCAAAAAGATTGGTCGGTAATCCCGTATCGAGGATCAGCTCCATGATGAGTTCACGCACGGACTCGATGCTCATCGTGTTAACACACGGAGCGGAGATGACGATGGTATGGATCGATTGGGGGTTACAGTTTTCAAAGTTGTCTTTAACCCCGTAGTCCATAGTCACTTGGGTTTTAATATCGACACCCAGTTTATGAGGATGGGCGAGGGCGTAGTGATACACTTTCTCCATGAGCATCCGTGCATAGGTGATAGCACTTGGCATATAGTTTGCCGTTTCACAATCGGCATACCCGAACATGATCCCCTGATCCCCTGCACCGGTTTCACCGTCTTCTTGGTCAACCCCTTGGTTGATGTCAGGAGACTGACGGTTGAGAAGGACCTGAACCTCTACATCCTCAGGATGGAGACACTCTTCGCGAGTGAAGTGAGGGTGACCGTTGTAGCCGATCTTTTTAAGGGCATCGATGGCGATATGTTTGTACTCTTTGGTACTGAGTTGAACATTGGAGGTAACTTCTCCTCCGATAACAACATGTTTGCCGGCTACGAAGACTTCACTGGCGACACGGCTTTTCGGATCACCGATGATGAGGCGATCGACGATGCTATCGGCAATAATGTCGGCGCATTTATCGGGATGCCCTGGGGAGACGACTTCGGAGGTAAAGAGGTACATAAAACGGTTGTTTCCTTGCTAAATTTTGATGGTAATATTAGTAGATAGATTATAAGATATTTAAGGCAAAAATTTTCTTAGGGCATTATTCGCTTCGGATATCGTATAATTGCGAAAAAAAGGGTTTTTGTGTGCGGAGTATTTGGAATTATCGGTGATTATAGCCCGCATAAAGCGCGTGAAGCGCTCCAACTACTCTCACACAGAGGACGCGATCATTGCGGTATCGTTGAGAAAAAAAATCTTTTTTTAGCTCACCAGCGCCTCTCTATTACCGATGCACACTCTCGTTCCCATCAGCCGATGGGACGCGGCGCGGTTCTCGTCAGTTTTAACGGCGAAATTTACAACCATAAAGCGTTGCGTGAGCAGCTTGGTCATTATCATTGGGAAACACATAGCGATACCGAAGTCATTTTGGCCGCGTATGAGCAGTGGGGGATCGGATGTATTGAGCGTCTGGAGGGGATGTTTGCGTTTGCCCTTATTGACGGAGAAAAATGTTATCTCGTGAGAGATCGATTCGGGAAAAAGCCCCTCTTTTATCATCAGAGCAAAGAGGCTTTTGTCTTCGCCTCGGAGATCAAAGCGATTAAACCGTTTCTCTCTTCAGTGCGGATGAATAATGAAGCACTTCACTCCTATCTCTCTTTTTTAGCCCCAGCCCCGCCCCATACCTTTTATGAGGGGATTGAAAAATTAGAAAGCGGTGAGTGGCTCTGCGCAGAAAATGGCACCATCACCAAACACCGTTACTATCATCCCCTCAATACCCGTTCTTCAACGATAATGGATAATAATGCTGCTTTGCAGAAGATCGAAAAAGAGCTACATCGCTCTGTTTCTATGCGGCTTGATACTAGAGCACCGATGGCCGCACTCCTTTCGGGCGGTTTGGACAGTGCGATGATTTGCGCGATAGCTTCAGCGCAAGGTAAAAAACTCCCCGTCTTTACCCTTGGTTACGATGAATACGGTGCGTATGACGAGAGGGCAAATGCGGCTGTAACGGCACAGTATCTGGGGTTGGATCACACCGAAGTGATCATTAGCCAAAACGATTTCGATACCCATTTGGATGAACTGTTGACCCACATGGATGAACCGCTCAACGATCCTGCCGCGTTGCCTCTGTATCTGTTGATGAAAAAAATCGGTGAGGAGGGGTACAAAGTTGTCCTAAGTGGCGAGGGTTCGGATGAACTATTTTTAGGGTATCGGCAGTATTTCGAATATCTCGACATCGAAAAAGCCGCTTCCTTGCACCACAAAAACTGGCTCAAAAAATATTTTCACAGCCATTTTTCGATGAACCGCGAATGGGAGTGGTACAAACGGGTATTTGATGAGTCGTTACTGTTTCGCACCTCGGGGGAAAAATTCACCGATTTGCAGCAAAATAAACTCTTTCGTCGTAATGTTCGGGATAACGAATCGCTCCGATTTTTACAGAAATATCGAGACGAATTTGAGCAAAGCGGACACCGTGAGCCGAGCTTATGGTATAGCATGATCGATTTAAAACTTTTCGTCGGGGAGCATTTTCTCACCAAGCTTGATCGGGTCTCGATGGCGCATACCCTCGAAGCTCGGACACCGTTTTTGGATCATCGTCTTGCCGAAACGGTACTCTCTATTGATCCGGCTTTGCGTATCGGGGATGGGGAGAGTAAAACGCTTCTCAAACAAATCGCCCGAAACTATCTCAGCGATGAGATCATAGACCGTCGTAAAAAAGGGTTTGCTAACCCTTACATGGAGTGGTTGATTGCTTCTGGACGGTTAGAATTGATACGGGAAGTGAATGATAAAACGGGGCTTTTTTATCCCGAAGTTATCGAAGAATATTTGGATTTGGCACGTCGTGGAAAATTTAAACAACATGTCTGGGGACTCTATGTCCTCAGCCACTGGATAAAGCGGGAATTATTGTAACCCTATTTTTTCTCCATGAGTAGTGCCAGCTCCAACGTTCCACTGATATAGTTGGCAAAAAAGCTCATTATCCCCTCATCTTTTTCGTCAAAATCGCCGTGATATTTGTTAAGGAGCTGAATAACCCCGATCACCTCTTGGCGAGAGCTAAAAATTGGGATAGCAAGAATATTGCGGGTAACGAAACCGCTTTTTTCATCGATCTTGGCTAAGAATCGGCTATCTTCGTACGGTGTGTTGACGAGTTGAGCCGCCTTTTTTTGAACGGTATCGCCGACGATTCCCGAATCGATACCGATAGCGATCCGTCCGATGCCGTCACTGAGTTTTGTCCAAAGCATTTCCCCCTCTCTATCGACCATAAAGATAGAACACCGCTCGGCATTGACAATCGCTTTGGCCTCTTCGGAGATGGTCGGAAGTGCCTCTTCGATATGATCAAGCCCGCTTAGTTTTTTACCGAAATCGGCAATCCGTTTGTATATTTCTAAACTCATTCAATCCCCTTGGCTAGTAATGATGCTTCATCGTCAAAGAGCATAGCAAGCTCTAAATAACCGCTGATATAGTGGGCAAAAAAGATCATGAACTTGGCATCTTCAGCGGAGAAACCGCCCGGTTTATTCAAAAGCTGGAAAACCCCGATGATGTGGCGATTGGAATCAAAAATCGGGATGGATGCGATGTTTTCGGTGACGAAACCTGTTTTATTATCAATGGTGTGTAAAAACCGCTCATCTTCATACGGGTTATTAACCAATATAGGTTTTCCCTCTTTAAGTGTGTTTCCCACGATTCCGTCATCTTTGTGAACCATGATCTTCTCGATGCCGTCGGCTAATGTGGTCCAAAGCATTTGTATTTTCGGATTATAGATAAAAATGGAGCAGCGTTCCGCCCCGCTTACCGCTTTGGCATACTCAGAGATCATAGGGAGACCCTCGGAAAGGGTTGGACGTTTGAGCAATGCCCGCCCGAAATCGGCTAACGCGGTATACGAAGTTTTCATAAGAACCTCACAAGATAAAATCAGAAAAAATAAATCGTATCCATTTAAAGCTAAAAAGTAAATTTAAAAGAAGTTCAAGAAGGAAAATCTGCCTCGAAGAGGCAATCTTTAGTGCCACAGCGGCAAGCGTAGCCAAAGGGATCTATTCCCTTGGCGTTCAAATACGTAGATTTAGAGGTTGTGCTCTTTTTTGTAGGCGATGATCATTCCGTATGCTTCGTCTTTAAGGAGCAATTTCTCTTTTTTGAGTTTTTCAAGTTCAAGATCGCTCAATGGAATCTCACCGTTTTCAGCTTTGGTAATTTGGTTGTCAAGATCGTTGTGGCGATCGAAAATTTTCAAAAAGTGGGCGTTTGCCGCATCATTTTGCTTCATATGGGTGATAACATCGCGATATTCGTGCAACATTCAAGTGTCCTTGCGTGGAAATTTAGCGCAATTGTATCATTAGTTAATTTAAAATCCGCGGAAGAGTGATCCCCTCTTGCCCTTGATATTTGCCGCTCTTATCTTTATAAGAGGTTTCGCACATCTCGTCCCCTTGTAAAAAGAGGACTTGGGCGATCCCCTCATTGGCGTAAATTTTTGCCGGAAGAGGGGTCGTGTTGGAAATTTCGATCGTGATATGCCCTTCAAACTCCGGTTCAAACGGAGTGACGTTAACGATGATACCGCAACGCGCATAGGTCGATTTACCCAAACAGATCGCCAATACGTCGCGGGGAATTTTAAAATACTCTACCGTACGTGCCAATGCAAATGAGTTCGGCGGGACGATACACACGTCACCCGTGAAATCGACAACATTCATGTCATCGAAGTGTTTCGGATCGACAACGGTTGAATTTAGATTGGTAAAAATCTTGAATTCATTCGTCACACGAATATCATAACCGTACGAACTAAGCCCGTAACTGACGACTCCCACTCCCACTTGATCTTCGCAAAATGGGGAGATCATCCCCTCATTTAATGCCTTTTCCCGTATCCATCCGTCGCTTTTTAGACCCATCTTCAATCCATTGTTAATTTTATTTATGGTAGTATAACACATCTATTACCCTACTTTTAGGAGCATTTTCCGATGGATATGAAACAAATTAAAGCCCTTTTGCAAGAGTTTGACGCAAGTTCTCTTTCAAAATTAAAAATTACTCAAGACGCTTTTTCGATTGAACTTGAAAAAAATATCGGTGTGGTTGCCGCACCTATGATGGCAGCTCCGGTTGCAGTAGCAGCGGCTCCTGCCGCACAATCGGTTGCGGTAGAAGCAGCAGCTCCGGCGGCAGTTCTAACCGGTGATATGATCCTTTCTCCGATGGTGGGGACATTTTATGCGGCTCCATCTCCTGATTCGGCTCCGTTTGTAAAAGTGGGCGACCGCGTTAAAAAAGGGCAAGTGATCGCTGTTTTGGAAGCGATGAAAATCATGAATGAGCTTGAAGCCGAATTTGATTGTGAAATACTCAGTGTATTGGTTTCCGATGCTCAAGCGGTTGAATACGATATGCCGCTTTATGCTGTTAAGAAGCTCTAAACCATGGCGGAAATCAAACGTATTTTAGTCGCGAACCGCGGTGAAATCGCGCTTCGTGCCATTCGTACAATCAAAGAGATGGGTAAGGAAGCGGTAGCCGTTTACTCCACTGCCGATAAAGAGGCTTCGTATCTGAAGCTTGCCGATGCCGCTATTTGTATCGGTGGGGCTCCAAGCTCTCAAAGTTATCTCAATATCCCCGCTATTATCGCCGCGTGCGAAATCAGCGGATGCGATGCGGTATTTCCGGGATACGGGTTTTTGTCTGAAAATCAACATTTCGTAGAGATCTGTACCCATCACGGGATCAAATTTATCGGACCGACACCTGAAGTTATGGTGATGATGTCCGATAAATCCAAAGCGAAAGATGTCATGATCGCAGCCGGTGTTCCGGTTGTTCCGGGGTCTGACGGTGCGATCAAAGATATTGCCGAAGCCAAAGTGCGTGCCAAAGAGGTCGGTTATCCGGTTATCCTTAAAGCTGCAGCAGGCGGCGGCGGACGCGGTATGCGTGTCGTTGAAGACGAGAGCTATATCGAAAATGCTTTCTTAGCCGCAGAGGCCGAAGCGATCGGCGCATTCGGTGATGGTACGATTTACATGGAGAAATTCATCAAAAATCCTCGCCATATCGAAGTGCAGGTGATTGCGGACAGCCACGGCAATGTACTTCATATCGGTGAACGTGACTGCTCGATGCAGCGCCGTCACCAAAAATTGATCGAAGAGTCACCTGCGGTAGCATTGACCCCTGAAATCCGTGCCGAGTTGCACGCTTCAGCCGTTCGCGCAACCAAATACATCAAATACGAGGGTGCGGGGACGTTTGAATACCTCCTCGATGCCGATAAAAAGTTCTATTTCATGGAGATGAATACCCGTCTTCAAGTAGAACACTGTGTCTCTGAGATGGTGAGCGGGTTGGATTTGATCGAAATGATGATTCGTGTCGCGGAAGGTGAAGCGCTTCCTCCACAGGAGAGCGTTACCCTCAAAGGGCACTCAATCGAGTGTCGTATTACCGCCGAAGATCCGGTTAAATTCTTGCCGTGTCCGGGGAAAATCACTCAATGGATCGCTCCGGGCGGACGTAATGTCCGTGTAGATTCACATGCACACGGAGGATATATCGTTCCTCCTACCTACGATTCTATGATCGGCAAACTGATCGTTTACGGAACGGATCGTAACGATGCGATCGCGCGGATGCACCGAGCGTTGAGCGAGTTTACGATTACAGGGATTAAAACAACGATCCCTTTTCACATGAAAATGATGCAAAACCCTGATTTCATCAATAACAACTTCGATACCAAATACCTCGAAAACTACAACGGCTAATCGCCGTTGTAATTAATCTTTTCTTCCACCATTTCAATTTCTTCTTAGTGAAACATCAATATACTTAATGCAACTAGGATACTGTCCTGTTTTTAACCTTATAGAAACAAGCAAGGAGCGATCTTGAAAAATATGACCGTTGCACAAAAAGTATATATCCCTCTAATCGCTTCGATACTGATCGGATTTGTGATCGTATTGATTAACTATTGGCTCTCAGTAGGGGAGATCCGAGACGATATTTATGTGAGCCAATCCAAAGAGATGACGACCGTGTTTAATGAGGCGATTGAGGCCAAAAACAGTGTCGGTATTACCAATGCCATCGGTATTTCTAAAAATAGTGCCGTAATAAATGGACTTGTAAGCGGAGATCGTGAGGGGACACTCAAGAGTCTTAAATCACTTTCGAATGAGTTTAAAGAGAATACCAAATTCGGAAATATCAAGATTCATGTACATGATCGCGATGTTCACAGTTTTTTACGGGTGTGGAAGCCGGAAAAATTTGGGGATGATTTGAGCGGTTTTCGAAAAAGTATTCTCAAAGTGAAAGAGACACAAAAACCTCTTGTCGCGATTGAAGTTGGGGTCGCCGGCTTGGAACTGCGAGGAATTGCCCCTATTATTTTATCGGGAGAGTATGTAGGATCGGTTGAGTTTATGCAAGGGCTTAATTCGATCATCAAAGATACGCGTCAAAATTTTGGAACCGAGCTGGTCATAGTACTGGATAATCGTTATTTAGAAAATGCAAAAGAGCTTAGCGATGCTCCTAAGATAGGGAAAGAATTTACCTTAGCGGTAAAAGAGGACGTGGTAGATAAGGGATTTTTGTCTGAACTGGGTAAAAGTGAATTTGACCCTAAAAAAGGGTCATTTACGACGGCTAATTACTATGTTGAACCGATAGCGATTAAAGATTTTTCCGGCGAATCGGTAGGATATGCTTTTTCAGCCAAAAAATTGGAAGCGGTCGAAAATTTGATCAACCATTCAAAAAATTCACTGTTGCGTCAAGCCGTCATTATGACGGGTATGAATGGGCTCCTTTTAATATTATTGATTATAATCGTACGTAGAGCGGTTACGGAACCGATTCAAAATCTGGATACGATTGCGCAAGAATTGGCGAGCGGGGATGCCGATTTGAGTAAACGGCTCAAAGTAGCATCCAATGATGAGATCGGTAAGGCGGCGATGAGTTTTAATATCTTTATCGAAAAAGTTGAAAAAATCGCCAAAGTCGCAGAAGAGAGGGCGAATGAGGCGATGAATGCCAAGAGTAAATCGGAAGAGCAGGTGGCAAAAAATGAGATGTCTTTGACATTGGCTCACCAGATGATTCAAGGTTCGATCCATAATTCAGGGAATCTCCGAAGCTCTCTGGAGAGTAATATTAAAAACTTGCAATTGGTCAATAGTCTCAATCATGATACGGGAGATGTTGTCGACAGTGTGAGTACTCAAACCGATGAGATTATTGGGAGTATGTCCAAAATCACGGAGATGATTAACGATTCGCGCGCCAATTCGGAACAGCTCAATCACAATGTGAGCGAAATTTCCAATGTTATTACTTTGATCAAAGATATTTCGGATCAAACCAATCTATTGGCTCTTAATGCGGCGATCGAAGCGGCGCGTGCAGGGGAACATGGGCGTGGATTTGCCGTCGTTGCCGATGAAGTTCGTAAACTGGCTGAGCGAACGCAGAAAGCAACGAGTGAAGTCGAAGCGAATATTAGTGTCCTCAAACAAAATTCGATAGGGATGTTGGAGAACAGCGAACGGGTTGAGGGCTACGCCGTCGATTCCGCCCAAAAACTCGATCAGTTTAAAACGGGAATGGCGAAATTGATCCAAAATGTTGATCGGATTAAAGAGGATAGCCAAGCTATTAGCTATGAGATATTCACCAATATGGCAAAAATTGACCATATGATTTTCAAAAATAACGCCTATGCCGCAGGTTTTGAGGGGAAAGTGAGCAAAGAGTTCGGTGATCACCACGGATGTGCGCTCGGGCGCTGGTATGAATCGGGTGATGGTAAGAATGTATTTTCTTCTTCTCCTGCATACGGACGATTATTGGAACCGCATAAAAAGGTTCATGAGGAGGTGAAAAAAGCGATGCAACTACTAAATGAAGATCCGATTCGAAATGCAAAAGCGATAGCCATGTGTTTTGAAAATGCTGAAAAAGCGAGTGTAGAGCTGTTTGATATTCTCAACGAGATGGTGGCCTTGTAAGCCACCGGAGGGTTATGGAAGACGTAAGACTTTGATGTCTGCGCTGAGGCGGAGTCGGGTAAAATAGTCATTTAAGACTTGATTTCGTTTTTCCCCCATGATCATGTTGTCGATTTGCGGACGCAGTGTATCGACATGTTCGGTCACTACATTGAGTTTATCTCGCATATAAAAAGACATAAAACCGTTTTTCCCGTTCGGAAGGATAGGTCCGAAGTTTCCGTTCGGAATTTTATTGAGAATTTGAGCTAGTTGGGGATTGATTTTAGAGGAAGGGATGCTTTCATCTTTACTCTCAATCGTTTCAATATGGCGCATAGGGTCGGCGATTTTGGCGGCGAGTGCTTCTTGAGACGGGGATACATAGGTGGTTACTTCAAAACTCTCAGGTCGTGAAAACTCATCCAAATGGAGTTGATAGTACTCATTCTCTTCTTCGGCACTTGGTTGGCTCATTTTAGAAAAAGCGATAGAGCTGTAGAGTTTTTGTCCTTTGATACTCTCTTCCACTTTAGCTCTGAGATCTTTTTCGCTCAGCCCGCGTACGCTCTGCATGGCATTTAAAAACTGCTCCGTAGAGAGGTTGTTTTGGGCTGCCATTCGCGCAAGTTCTTCATTGATTTCAGCGGAGCTGACCGTAATCTTTTTTTCTGAGGCTTCGAGTTGTTCGAGCTTTTTACGGATCAGATTATCGGCGCTTTGAGTAGCACTGGTCCCGCTTTGTTTCATCTCTTGTTGAACTTCATAGAGGGTGATAGGGCTGTTTTTGACAAGTACCGCCACTCCGCCGATGGGAGCACTCCATAAAAAGGTGGCGAGTAAAGTCGAAAGGGTGAGAGAACGCATTGATGCTCCTATGCAAAAGTTTCCTATTTTACCCGCTTTTAACATAGCCTTAACTAAAATTGCGCAATTGCATCCAAAAAGGATTTACAACATGGTAGTAACCAGATTTGCCCCAAGCCCGACGGGATATTTACACATCGGCGGATTGCGTACCGCTCTTCTCAGTTACCTTTGGGCGCGCCGTAACAACGGAAAGTTTTTGCTCCGCATCGAAGATACCGATTTTAGCCGTAACGATGAAGCCGCCGCTCTCGCGATTGTCGAAGCGTTCAAATGGGTGGGACTAGAGCATGACGGGACAATCGAGTATCAATCAAGCCGCTTGGCGATCTACCAAGAGTATGCCCAAAAGCTCCTCGATAGCGGCAAAGCGTACAAATGTTACATGAGCCGTGAAGAACTCGATGCATTGCGTGAAGAGCAGACGGCTCGCAAAGAACGCCCTAAATACGACAACCGCTACCGCGATTTTACGGGGACACCTCCGGAGGGTCGTGAAGCGGTTATCCGTATCAAAGCGCCGCTAGAGGGATCGATTACCGTACATGACGGTGTCAAAGGGGATGTTGTTTTCAACGTCGAAGATATTTTGGATGATTTTATTATTGCCCGTGCCGACGGTACGCCGACGTATAACTTCGTTGTCGCGGTTGATGATGCCCTCATGGGGGTGACCGATGTTATACGCGGAGACGATCACCTCTCCAATACCCCAAAACAAATCGTGGTCTATGATGCACTCGGCTTTGCAATACCGCGTTTTTTCCATGTTCCGATGATCCACAATCATGAGGGGAAAAAGCTCTCTAAACGTGACGGTGCGACCGATGTAATGGCATACAAAACACTCGGTTACACTCCCGAAGCGTTGCTCAATTTCCTCGTTCGTTTGGGATGGAGTCACGGCGATCAAGAGATTTTCTCGATGGCAGAGATGCTGGAGCTGTTCGATCCGAGCGACATCAACCGCTCGGCTTCGGTGTACAATGTCGAGAAACTTGACTGGCTCAATGCACATTACATCAAAAATACGCCGAATGACAAACTGTGCGAATTGTTGGAGTTTCACGGAGTGATGCTCGTGAGCCATGATAAGCGCGAGATTTTGCTCGATGCCCTCAAAGAGCGCTCCAAAACATTGGTCGAGATGGCCGCGCAGATCAATGAGATTTTGGTGCGTCCCTCAGGATTTGATGAAGCGGCACTCAAAAAAGGGTACAAAGAGGAGTCCAAAGCGATCCTTCAAACCTTCGCTGAAGCGCTCAAAAACGGAGGAGAACTCCACTTGCCGAGCGATTATCACCATGTTATGGAATCAGTCGTCGCACAGTTAGAGATCGGTTTCGGGAAAATCGGTCAACCGCTTCGTGTTGCCTTGATGGGGAAACTCTCAGGACCGGGACTTGATACCGTTATGGCGATTATCGGAGTCGATGAGACGTTAGCGCGAATCGATGCGCTACTTAGTATCTAATTTTTGAAAGAGAGGGATTTAACCCTCTTTTTTTCGCCTCTCCCACAAACCTCTTATACCCTTTCTCCTCTTTTACGCCCACCTTATAACTGATAAACTTTAGGTAATGGATAATTTGCGCAGGGGTAAGTCCGCTTCGGCGGGACGCTTCCATTAGGATATAGTGGGGAATTTTCACTTTTTTGATAACAAACGCGCGGCTGAGGCGGCGAAGTTCATCACTATGGTGATGGGTACACAGCAGGGCAAAAACAAACGGCAGTCCTGTCCGTTCATGCCAAAGCCCTCCCAGATCGATATGCTCCCCTCCGCTGTAATAGTATCGAAGCGCTTTGTCTCCGATCAGTACCTCTCCGTGAACCTCTAAAATCTGAGCAAGGAGGTTGGACGTCGCCGAATCCTCATCCGCTTTGTCGGCATTTGGGAGAGAGAGGACGCTGAGCACTTCACGTTGTGCGACGATTCCGACGCCGAAGTGATGGCAATTTTTGGCGGTAATACTGGAGATAAACGCCGCATTGATTCGGCGCATGGCAAACTCGCGGTTGAGGGCTGAGGGGACACCTTTGTGATAATGGAGGCTCTGATGAAATCGGGTGCTTCGGGCGTAACGCTTGATGAAGACGTGGAACGGCAAAAGGTTTATAAAATCGATTTTTCCGAAAATCACGTACAGCCTCTCTGGAAATAGTTGAGGCAATTATACTAACCCATAGCTAACAAGGGACTGTTATTGAGGATTCGATATAATCATCCCAATAAATATCCTCTAAAGAGACATAGAAGAATGGTAACAATCGAATTTTTAGGACCGATCCAAAAGGCACCGCTAACACTGGAAGCTTCATCGTTGCGCGATGTTGCCGAAGCATTGAAAAACGACAGTGAAATGGCGCAGTGGCTAGAGAGCTGTGCGGTAGCGGTCAATGATACATTAGTTGCAACCCTCGATACTCCTCTCAAAGCGGGTGATAAAGTATCGCTTCTTCCTCCGGTGTGCGGCGGATGAGTACTTTAGAGCTGTATGAGGGGGGACTGAATGTCCCCGAAATCATCACCCGATGGTATGCTGAGGAAGCGGAGTATAACTACGGTGCCTATATACCCTTTATCGGAACGGTACGTGAGGAAGACGAGATCGAGGGACTCAGTTTCGATGTGTATGAGCCGATTTTATCCAGTTGGTTTGACACATGGCAAGTAAAGGCTGAGGCTCTTGGGGCAAAGCTCAAAATGGCGCACTCTCGAGGTGATGTATTGGTGCATGAAAGCTCCTATATCGCGGCGGTGTTTTCTCCGAAACGGCGTGTGGCGCTTGAGATGATCGAGCAGTTTGTTGAGGATTTCAAAGCTTCGGCTCCGATCTGGAAATACGATCTGAAAAACGGTGAACGCCTTTATGCGCGTGATCGCTCTACCGCGATTGCAGGGGCAGGGATTCTGGGAGGTAAGCAATGATTTCGTATGAGACTTCCCAAAATATGATTTCTCTTCTGAGCATCGGCACTGTGCGAAGCGAGCGGGTTTTTATCTCCTCTGCGCTGGGTCGTATTTTGGCCGAAGATATTGTGGCGGACGGCGATTATCCCAGCCACCCAACGTCGGCAATGGACGGCTATGCGATCCTTCACAGTGATTTGGCTCTTTGTGATTCGCTCGAAATTCTGGGTGACAACCCTGCCGGAGCCGACGAAATCGGCGGCGTGATGAGCGGGGCGTGTATCAAAACCTTTACCGGTTCATTGATGCCAGGCGGCTCTGATACTCTCATTCCGATCGAAAACGTTCGTGTCGAGGGATCACGCATTATCATAGAAAAAGCGGTTCCGCATGGATTTGCTGTCCGTCCGGTCGGGGAAAGCTACCGCGAGGGGGAAGTTTTGATCCCGCGCGGAACCAAGATAGGGTTTGCTGAGATCGGCGTATTGGCGGGGATCAACCGAGTGATGATCCGTGTCGCTCAGCGTCCGCGTGTGGCGATTATCGCAACGGGGAGTGAGATTCTCGACATCGGAGAAGCAGCGCGTCACGAGGGACAGATCCGAAGCTCCAACAGCTACACCCTCCAAGCCCTCGTCGATTCTCTCGGAGGCGAGAGTATTCAGATGGGGATCGTCGGAGACGATAAACACGCCATTATGGAGCGATTCGAAGAGGCGATAAGTTCATGCGACATCGTCGTGAGCACGGGTGGAGTGAGTGTCGGCGATTACGATTTCGTCAAACATATTGTCCCGCGCCTGGGTGCCGAAGTGATCTTCAAAGGGGTGAACATCAAACCGGGACAACACGTCATGGTGGCTCAGCGGGGATCGAAATTTATCGTCTCTTTGCCGGGGTTTGCGTACTCATCGACCGTTACGTTTATCCTCTACGCCGCACCGCTGATTGCTCGGATGTTGGGGGTTGAAAATCCTTACGACGTGATCGAAGCGACCCTCAAAGTTCCGTTTGCCAAGCGTTCGAACAAAAGCGAATTTACCGCGTGTAACCTCTCTTTTGAAGAGGGGCGTTATTGGGTCGATTTTGAGGGGAAAAAGACGGGAAGCTCTGCGATTTTGACCAATCTTCTCGGTAATGCGGGACTTATGATCTGCGGTGAAGAGGATGGGGATTTGGAAGCGGGGACGCTGGTTCGCGTTATCAAATTATAAGGTTAAAGAAAAAAAGCACGCAAGCGTGCGTGGGCTTCCCGCCGAGGGAAACTCAGCGTTAGCGTAGCGAAATGGGGGCTTTGCTCCCATCGCGTATTTATTTAAGGATCTTCGCTTTAATAGCCTCTTCTTCAACCATGTCTTTACGGTATTTTACCGCGACGATATGTTCGGTCTCATTGATATACCATTCCGCGATATGCTCATGCTCCAAGCTGTTTAATTTCTCCATATCGACATGATCCATCGA
>NZ_DASUIQ010000105.1:0-26384 GCF_036279695.1 Sulfuricurvum sp. | reverse complement strand
GGGGTAACACTCGGTGATTCCAAAAGCTGTTTAAATAACTCAATAACGTTCAATGTCAATCCTCTTTTAACTGCGTCTCATATTCCAGACGCAAACCGTTCGGTGTCATTATAAAACCTTGCAGTTTGATTTTGCCTTGTGAAATGGCACGAGTGTGGGTTTCACATAACGGTATAAGATGGTGATGATCTTTTGAACCCGCCATTTTTTGAGGATTCCGAACCAAAGCACCGCAAATGACACATTCGCTTGCCACCACGTCACGGTAGCGTTTGATATACTCTTTTTGATTACCCAGTTCGAGAACATCGTACTCTTTTGCCAATTTTTCGCGAAGCCTCGCGGCATTTTGTAAAAAGCGGGGGTTCATGTGGAGTGATTCGGCAAACTCCAATCCGTACACACTGCTCCCGCGCCCCGATTTGAGTATCCGATCATAAATCAGACGATCACGATCTTCGTCATAACGGACACTCAGATGCAGATGCACCACTTCTCGCAAGCGACTCAGTTCACTAATCATGGAGAGCTGATGCAAATGGGTGGTCATTAAAAACAGGCACCCTTTTTGGGATAATTCCATAATCGTACTCGCGACGATAGAGACCGCAGAGAGGGTTTCGGTACCGTGGCTGATCTCATCCCCCAATACAAGCGACCGTGATGTCGCACGGCTAAAAATGGTGTTCAGCTCCAACATCTCAACCCCGAAGGTGGAGAGCGATTTAGCGACATTATCCCGCGATTGGACACGGGTATAAACTCCGTCAAAAAGGGAAAATTTCATCGCTTTCGCAGGAACAAAAAAACCGCTCTGCGCCAAGGTCACCGCTATCCCGATACTCTTCATCAACGATGATTTCCCGCTGGAGTTGATCCCATAGAGCAAAACACCTCGGATATTGGCGCCATCATGCACCTTGGAATCGAGCATAACGGTGTCGGGATACGGGAGATCGAGAAAATCGCGATCCCCCATCACAATATCATTCGGGACGTAAGCGACGCCTTGTGCTTCCACCAATAAATGGCGCAATCCGCTCATCTGTAAAAAATTCTCTTTGATGGATTCGATGATCGTAGGTCGGATAAGTCCGTATTTTTTGGCATTGAGCGCGGAAGATACCGCCACGTCGATTTGAGCGATCCAATCGATAGTATGACGAACCAGCGGAGTTTGAATCTCCAGCCATTGCCGATCATTCACACGATTGCGCAATTCGATCTCCCACCCCTCCTGTACCAAATTCGCAGAGAGTATCTGGGAAAGATTATGCTTGAGACAATACGTACGGATCTCCGTGATAACGGCAAAAGAATCCAAAAATGTCCCCAACTCATCAGTCTGACGATTTTGAATGTGCCACCATAACAGTTCCATATCGGCGATCAATCGCAATCGATCTTTGAACCACATAGCATGAGGGTTGAGGACTTCGATCCAATCAAACCGCCGATTGAGTTCATAGGGGTCTTTGATCGGTAAAAAGAGGCGAAATCGCCCCAGCCGTTGTCCCATAGGGGTAGAGGTATTCAACAAAAGTTTGGAAATGCTCGGAAGCCTCGAATCAACCGTAATGATTTCAAGCTGTTCCAGCGCATTGTTCCCTAACTCCATCAATGATGATGTATCCAAGAGTGTCGGCATCGCGAAAATACCCATTTCGCTCTTATCCAAATGATCCGCCATCAATGCCAACGCTTGAGCACAGAGAGGTCTGTTTTCAAGACTCAAATGTTCGATCGGACTTAAAAGAGAGTGAATAGCAAACACTTTTTTGAATAAACTATTTTGCGCTTCACTCTCAAAGTGGCGATTATCATACCGGTAATCAAACATCGCAAAATTGTCGATTACCTCATCAAACAACGCCCGCGAAGCAGCCCCGATAACGAGGTGTTGTGCATTCGTAACAAATAACAGATGTAATACCCGATCAATCGCACTGTAAGGATGGGCAGGGTCTGCTTCAATCTCACTAAACCACCCCTTAAGTCCGTAAGGTTCAAACATCGCCAAACCGATCGAATAGCCGTTAGTAGTATGATTAAAAAACAGGGATGCTTGAGCTTCGTGCATTGCGTACCGCCAATATTTTAAATCTATGAAATAGAGTTTATTCATATAATTATACAAAAATGGTTCTCATTTAACTTTTATTTTAGTAATAATCAAGTTATAATCACATTCTTATATTTGAATCTAAGTTTAGGACACGCTTAATGAAACGCCCAACTCCGGTCAACGAAGAAGTATTGTTTGATGGAAGAAGTTTAATTTCTGAAACCGATACAAAAGGTATCATTACCTACGTCAACCGCAAATTTACCGAAATGACACTCTATACCGCAAAAGAAGCAGTTGGACAACCCCATAGTATTTTACGTCACCCTGATATGCCTAAAGCGGGCTTCGAGGGGATGTGGAAAGTGATCGAAAGCGGAAAAATATGGGAAGGATACGTTAAAAATCTTCGTAAAGACGGTAAGTTTTACTGGGTTGTTGTCCACATCGTCCCAAAACTAAATGAAGCCGGAGAGATTATCGGATACATTGCTTCTCGTAAAATGCCTGATCGCAACCGACTCAAAATAGTCGAAGAGCAATACAGAGATTTACTCGCTCAAGAACAATAAATAGCGCTACTCTTTTTTGAGGCGCATCGCAATCTCTTGCATTACAGCAAATAGTTCCTCTTTTGTATCGTATCGAAGTTCAATACGATTTACCGGCACTTCCCCGACCGGATCGACATCACAAATCAATACATACGATTCAAGGGTTATTTGATCCGCTTTTAGCTCCGCCCACTCTAACGAAACCGAAGCACTCTCGCCGCCGGCATGAATCCAAGCAGCAGGGTAGAGGCGTGTAATTTTCAATAGGTCAATTTTGACTCCATTTGCTTCAAATATCATCTCATTCGTCATCCAATATCCTTTAAAACATAGCGCTTTCGTATCCATCTGTAATAGAGAGCGGCTAGAGAGAAAACCGATCCTAAAAGGGTGGTAATCATCCCCAAAGAGAGTCCTAAAACAGCCAAATAGCCGATTAGTAAAGATACCATAGCCCCTACGCCTAAAAAAATCATATCATTATAAGCAATAACCCGCCCGTAAAAATCACTCTGAGTATGATGTTGTAGCAATGTATAAGTATACGACCACAATGTTGTGGTTACAAACCCAACACCGACAGAAGCTACCAAAGAGAGATAAAAATTATCTATAACACTAGCCCAAAAGATAATAGCGACTGATTCTGCGACCAGTAACCATCCTAAACGGGCATTATTAATCCAATGTCCCAATACCATCGGACCAATAACAAGCCCGAATGCACGAGCTGCATTGAGTAGCCCTATGCCAAGAGATACCGCAATAATCTGAGCATAAAAATGTTTTGCCGCCAATGCCACCAATGCATCAAATGCAGTAAAACCGATAATCGCATGAAGTATCATCAGATGTAGAACAATAGGATGGTTCCGTATATAGGTAAATGCTTCTTTCATCATAGTGCTTAATTTGGTACTGTTTTTGGAAAACTCAATCTCTATTTTAATCATAAACGCTAACATAAGGACAATAACAAATAATCCGGCATCGAGTAAAAATGCGGTCGTTGTCCCCACCCAATAAACAACCAATCCGCTTAAAGCCATACCAAATGTATAGGACAAAGACCAAATAATAGAATGGATTTCGTTAGCGGCTTGTAATGATTTCCCCTCTAAGATACGAGGTAATAACGACATTTCAACCGTAAAATGAAAACTTGATGCTCCCATACGGATAAAAACCAAGAGATAAAGAAACCACAGCATATCCACATTATCGATACTAATTAACGAGAGAGTGCACACTATCTCTATTGTCGTCAAAATAATCATTAGTTTTTTAGGATGTATACGATCAAGAATGACACCGCTCAAAGGTGCTTGAAATACTCCGGGTAAAAAATGCAAGGCCGCAACCAGTGCAATCGTCGTTGCATCGGCTCCCATCTGAATCAAAAGGGTGTAGATCGCGACATTACTAAACCATGCTCCAAAATAGGCAAGCAATTGGATTAAAGAGAGACGACGAAGAAGCGGTTCGTTGCGTAAAAGAGTTAAATAACGTTTCATAAGTGCAAGGTTATCACGTGAGTGATTAAAGTTTTTATTTTCACGGACGATTTAGGGTTAGAAATTGCCTCATATTTTTATTAGGAGAATCTCGATGGAAATCTTTCAAACAACCGCGAAGATGCAACAAACACAAAGCGCAGCCCCAAAAAGCAATGCAGATGTTCAAAGCACTCAAAGCGTCCAACAGATCCAAAAAGCACAGATCCAACAAGATCAAGCGGCACAAGCCAATACCGACCAAAAAACGTCAAAAACGACTTCTCAAGAAGAGATGAGTAAATTGATCGATCAACTGAACCAATCGCTGAATCCGTTCAATACCGCATTAAAATTCGGTTTTGATAACTCATCCGATGATTTTTACGTTTCCGTCATTGACACCAAAAGCAACCGTATGCTCCGACGCTTTCCAGTAGAACAAGCGGAACAGCTTTTACCGAAAATACAAGAGGTAAACGGTCTTTTGTTTGATCAAAAGGGGTAATCCCACTCAATAAAAACAAACCATTTATTCGAAAATATCAAAGGAATTTTTATGACTACCAATCTTGCTTACAATACGTATACCCAAAATAATATCGGTGTCGAATCACCGGAAAAATTAATCCAAATGATGTATGAGGGAATTTTGCGTTTCAATATGCAAGCAAAACGTTCCATGAATGATAATAACATTGAACGACGATCCTATTGGATCAACCGTTCAAGCGCCGTCGTGAGTGAATTAATCAATATTTTAGATTACAATCAAGGCGATGTTTCTCATTACTTAGCAGGTCTTTATACTTACCAACTTCGCCTTTTGGTAGAAGCTAACCTCTATAATGACTCTACCAAACTTGATGAAGTCAATCAAGTGTTCAAAGGACTTTTAGAAGCGTGGAAAGAGAGCACTGATGTGGCTAACCAAGCTTAAAACAGCATTGGTACTCGAAGATATTGAGACACTCTCTTCTCTTTTGGACGAGATGCCTCAATTTGAGACGATTGAGCAAATGGAAGAGGCCTCCTATCTGTTAATTCAAACGAAAACTTTGATTGAAAAAAACAAACTTCATACCGCACAAATCTTACAGCAGCTGAAAAACAACCTTAATTTTCTAAAATCTACCCAAACAGAAGCACCCTCTTCCCTAAATCTCAAATTTTAACCCTTTTCTCACCCTTTTTTTGATAAAATCGCGTCATTCACTCTACACCATAGTGGAGTATGGGTATCAATGATAAGGATGCATGTATGAAAAAAGAGGTTAAAAAAGTTGTTCTTGCCTATTCCGGCGGATTGGACACAAGTGTTATTTTAAAATGGCTCCAAGATGAGTACAAATGTGAAGTGGTCACGTTTACCGCTGACATCGGTCAAGGCGAAGAGGTAGAACCGGCTCGTGCGAAAGCGATCAGCCTCGGAATCAAACCTGAGAATATTTACATCGAAGACCTTCGTGAAGAGTTCGTACGTGATTACGTTTTCCCGATGTTTCGTGCTAACGCGATTTATGAGGGCGAATATTTGCTCGGAACCTCAATCGCACGTCCTTTGATCGCAAAACGCCAAGCGGAGATTGCCCGTATTACGGGTGCCGATGCAGTCAGTCACGGTGCTACCGGAAAAGGGAACGACCAAGTCCGTTTTGAAATGGGTTACCTCGGTCAAAACAGTGCTCTTACTATTATCGCTCCGTGGCGCGAATGGGATTTAAACTCGAGAGAAAAACTCCTTGCCTATGCGGCAGAGCACGGGATCAAAATCGAAATGAGCGGTAAAAAATCTCCGTACTCTATGGATGCCAATCTCCTTCATATCTCGTATGAGGGTGGAATTTTGGAAGATCCAGCAGCGGAACCTGAAGAGAGTATGTGGCGTTGGACCGTTTCTCCTGAAAATGCCCCTAATGAAGCGGAGTACATCGAAATCGGTTATGAGAAGGGAGATCCAATCAGCCTAAACGGAAAAGTGCTTTCTCCCGCTGTTATGCTTGAACAACTCAACATCATTGCAGGACGTCACGGAATCGGACGTGCAGACATTGTCGAAAACCGCTTTGTCGGTATGAAAAGCCGTGGATGTTACGAAACTCCGGGCGGAACCATCATGATCAAAGCACACCGTGCTATTGAATCATTGACACTTGACCGTGAAGAAGCACATCTCAAAGATGAGTTGATGCCGCGCTATGCGAAACTAATCTATAACGGATTCTGGTTTGCCCCTGAGCGCGAAATGCTCCAAGCGGCTATCGATAAAACCCAACAAAACGTACGCGGTACGGTACGTTTGAAACTCTACAAAGGGAACGTGATGGTTGTCGGACGCCGTTCGGATCTCTCTTTGTTCAACCCTGAGTACTGTACGTTTGAAGAAGATTCAGTGTACGATCAAAAAGATGCGGGCGGGTTTATCAAACTCAATGCACTCCGTTTTATCATTGCCGGTAAAGCACGCAAAAACAAATAAGGGATTTACCTATGAGCATCATCAAAATAGATATGAATTCGGATGAGTTCCAAGCGGAACTCGAAAAAACGATCAAATTTACCGATAAGGTCATCAATCAGTTCAACTGGTCTTATAACCCTCAAGAAGAGATCAACGAGGGGGTACAACTCGGACTTGCCCGTAATAAAATGATGTACGGCAAACGTTTTTGCCCTTGCTATATGGTTGAAGAAGTGGAGGGAAAATACCAAAGTACCGACAATAGACTCTGCCCTTGTACAACCGCCATCGAAAAAGAGATCCCGACTGAGGGAGTCTGTCACTGCCAAATTTTCTGTACACCGGAGTATGCGGCGGCGATGCGTATGGAAATGGGGATTGAAGAGGTTACCCATCAACACTCCCGCGGCTTGACTAAAGAAGAGTGTGAAATGCTCTTGCACAAAAGCGATCTTGACAGCGATGAGCTTACGGCGTTGTTCGAAGCGCGTGAGCTCGGTATGGTTAAATTCAAAGTAGTCGACGTCCGTGAGTGGATGGAGTGGAAAATGGGACGTATTGAGGGAGCCGATGTTTTGGTTCCGACCAGCAGTTTCTTCCAAACATTGAATGAATCTAAATTAGAGAAAGATGAGCACATCATTGTGTATTGTCACGTAGGAAGCCGAAGTGCCCACTGTCAACGTATTTTGATTGATATGGGATACACCAAAGTTTCCAACCTCGCGCACGGTATTGTCGGCTACAGCGGCCAAATTGTTCGCGGTTAATCAAGGATTAAAATGAAAGTATTATTGACAAAAGATGTCAAAGGGGTCGGTAAAGCCGGTGAGATCAAAGATGTCGCCGACGGGTATGGCAAAAACTTCTTGATCGGCAAAGGGCTCGCTCTTGCGGCGACCAATGAAGTCTTAAAAAAATACGAGTCGGAACAAAAGAAAAAAGCGGCACATGAAGCGGCAGAAATCGAACGGCTCAATGCGATCAAAGCGCAGCTTGCCGATATCAAAGTAACGATTACTAAAAAACTCGGGAACACCGGCCACCTTTTCGGTGCCGTAACCAAAGAAGAGATTTCCGATGCCCTAAAAGCACAACACAACATCGAGATTGATAAAAAAGAGCTCGACGCCAAACACGGGATCAAAACAACCGGATTGCACGATTTGGATCTCAAACTCGGCCATGGAATCCACGCAACACTTCACCTTGAGATCAAAGGGGAGTAAGCGGATGTTTGATGCTACGACTATCCTCGCTTATAAAGGGAAAAACAAAGCCGTTATCGGCGGAGATGGTCAAGTAACATTCGGACAAACCGTACTCAAAAGCAATGCCACCAAAATCAGAACTCTCCATAACGGAGAAGTTTTAGCGGGGTTTGCCGGTTCTACCGCCGATGCGTTTAACCTTTTTGATATGTTCGAAGAGCATTTGGCTCAACGCAAAGGCGAACTTATCAAAGCGGTTATCGATTTTTCCAAAGCGTGGCGAAAAGATAAAGTATTGCGCCGTTTGGAGGCAATGATGATTGTCCTCAATCAAGAGCATATTTTTATTCTGACGGGTAACGGAGATGTCGTTGAGCCCGAAGATAGCGAAATCGCCGCCATCGGAAGCGGCGGAAGCTACGCCATTTCAGCGGCACGTGCGCTGAAAAAGCATACGTCACTGGACGAAGAGACGTTGGTCAAAGAGAGCCTTACCATAGCGGCAGATTTATGCATCTACACCAATCACAATATCAAAACGTTGAGCCTCGGATAAGCCTATGGATATGACACCGCACGAAATCGTCGATTATCTCGATCAACACATCATCGGTCAAAGCGATGCGAAAAAAACCATCGCCCTTGCCCTTCGAACCCGCTATCGCCGTTTGAAACTTGATCCGGTATTGCAAGATGAGATCATGCCGAAAAATATTTTGATGATCGGTTCTACAGGTGTCGGTAAAACCGAAATTGCCCGACGGCTTGCCAAAATGATGCAGTTGCCGTTTATCAAAGTGGAAGCGAGCAAGTACACCGAAGTAGGATTTGTGGGTCGAGATGTCGAATCGATGGTTCGAGATTTGGTCATGACATCACTATCGATGGTAAAAGCCGAACATAATGAACATAACAAAGAGTCCATCGAAAACTATGTGCTTGATACCCTTACTCAAAAACTACTGAGTCTCCCCTCTTCTCATTCACTCAACGAATCAGAGCTCCGAGAACAGGTGCGCAATGGCGAATGGGATGGACATATCGTCGAAATAGAGCTTCAAGCACGAGGCGTTGAATTCAACGATACCAATATGCCCCCTGAAATTGCCCGTGTTCAAGAATCGTTTTCACGAATGTTCTCCATTATGGGCAAAGAGGAGAGTTTCAAAAAGGTTACGGTTGCCGAAGCCAAAGAGATATTACGCCAAGAAGCATCCGAAAAACTCCTCAACCATGATCAAATGAAACATGAGGCACTCAAGCGGGCTGAGGATGGGGGGATCATTTTCCTCGATGAAATCGATAAGATTGCCGTGAGTTCACGAAGCGACGGTCGTAATGACCCAAGCAAAGAGGGGGTACAACGTGATTTGCTCCCAATCGTCGAGGGGAGCATCGTCTCTACCAAACTAGGCTCTATCAAAACCGATCACATCCTTTTTATTGCCGCAGGAGCCTTCCATCTAACAAAACCGAGTGATCTCATCCCCGAATTGCAAGGTCGCTTTCCTCTGCGTGTCGAGCTAGAACCGCTGAATGAAGATGCTCTTTGCTTGATTCTGACTAAACCGAAAAACTCGCTGTTAGAACAATACAAAGCCCTCTTAAGCACCGAAGATGTTACGCTGGGCTTTGAGGATGCCGCTATTCGAGCTATTGCCCATTATGCCCAGATGGCGAATGAAAAAACCGAAGACATCGGAGCACGGCGCCTCCACACCGTTGTTGAAAAAGTATTGGAAGAGATCAGTTTCAATGCCCATCTACATCAAAACAGTACCCTAACCGTTACCGAATCGATGGTGAATACCATTTTATTACCGCTTGTTGAGGATGAAGACCTCGCACGTTATATCCTTTAAAGGCACACACAAATGAATAAAGCAGGTTTCGTCGCTCTCGTAGGACGCCCGAATGCGGGGAAAAGTACCCTAATGAACTGGATCTTGGGTGAAAAAATCGCCCTAGTAAGCCAAAAAGCCAATGCGACTCGCAAACGCTCCAATGCCATCGTCATGCACAATGACGATCAAATTATTTTCGTCGATACCCCGGGGCTTCATCAAGCTGAAAAGCTCCTCAACCAGTATATGCTCGAAGAGGCACTCAAAGCGATCGGAGATTGCGATCTTGTCGTCTATCTCGCTCCTGCGTCCGATAAGACCATCCATTATGAAAAATTTCTGGAGATCAATTCCGATAAGCGTAAACATATCATCGTATTGAGCAAAATCGATCAAATTTCTCAAGCGGAACTCTTGAAAAAAATCGGAGAATACAACCGTTTCAGCGACCATTTTCTAGCCCTTATCCCTATGTCGGTCAATAAAAATGTGGGGAAAAAAGATCTTCTCGATACGATTGTTAAACATCTTGACGAATCCCCATACCTGTATGATCCCGATGATATTACGACAGAGATGATACGTACCATCTACAAAGAGTTTATCCGTGAAGCGATTTTTGATAATATCAGTGATGAAATCCCTTATGAATCCGATGTCATTATTGACAAAATCGATGAAGATGCCCCGGTTGAGCATATCCGAGCGACCATCATTGTCGAAAAAGATTCCCAAAAAGGGATCATTATCGGTAAAGGGGGAGCCGCTATCAAACGGATCGGACAAAATGCTCGTGAAAAAATCGAACGTCTTGCCTCCAAACCGGTCTACCTTGAGCTGTTTGTCTCCGTCAAAAAAGGGTGGACAACCGATAAAAAATTTCTCACTGATTTAGGTTACGAATGGTAAAAGCTTTCTTTGTTTCACTTGTTTGGGCAACCGCCCTATTCTCTTCCGATGTTATTACCTTGTACAAAAGCGGAGGGAAAAAATTATTCGATACCCAAATGAATAACCCCTCCTATTGGACAAATTCTCTTTATAATAAAGATCTCCGTTTCGGCTACTTTGAACGAGCTTTTTCTCTTTTAACGTGCAGTAAAGAAAAAGGTGTCTTAGAGCTTTACACCCCTGATGTCCAAAAACGGTTTTTTCTTAAAAAACGCTACGGTGCCTTTACCGGGAAAAACGCAGGTGATAAATACACCGAAGGTGATTTAAAAACACCTATAGGCATCTATACTCTGGTTGAAAAGAAAAAACGGGTAGATCCGTTTTATGGGCCGATGGCATTCGTCACCTCCTATCCTAACTTATACGATCGTATTCGCGGTAAAAACGGTGATGGGATATGGGTACATGGCGTCCCGTTAAGCGGTACACGTGATCCGTTTACCAAAGGGTGTATTGCGATCAATAACAACGATCTGATACAACTTGATCAATCAATTAATCCATCAAATACTCTCCTTATTATCGATTCTTCCTTGAAACAGGCGGTAAGTCCTACAACCTATTCGGCTATTTTAGCCGGATTGTATCAATGGAAATACGCTTGGACCTATAATGATCTTGAAGCATATTTATCTTCTTATGACCCTTCATTTAGACGATTTGACGGAATGAACTTTACGCAGTTTAAAGCGTATAAAGAGCGAATTTTTAGTAAAAATGAAGATAAATCAATCCTTTTAGATCACCTCAATATCATCCCGTATCCGGGTGAAAAACGTAACCTGTTTTGGGTTACCTTTAATCAGCTTTATGTGAGTGATAGTCATAAATTTGAAGGAGAAAAATCGCTTTTGGTTCGACTTAATCCAAATCAATCGATCTCGATTCTTACGGAAGAATAATTGATGTATTTTTCCGTCCTTCTTTCTTTTTTATTCCTTACGTCCCTCTATGCTCTCCCTTTTAACTTCATTAAAAAAGAGACAGATACCCTCAATTCACCGACATTACTCGTCATTGGAGGGATTCACGGAAATGAACCGGGGGGATATTTCTCATCGGCTATTCTCTCTCGCTATTACACCATTACCGAAGGAAATCTTTGGATCGTACCGGATTTAAATCGACCTAGTATACAACAAAACAACCGTGGTATAAACGGTGATATGAACCGCAAATTTGCGGACATCGATCCGCAAGATCCGGATATCGAAGCCGTACGTGAAATTCAAAAAATCATAACAGAACAACAAGTAGGACTGGTTTTAAATCTTCATGACGGACACGGTTTTTATCGAAAAGAGCATCTCAATACCATATTTAATCCAAACGCTTGGGGACAAACCTGTGTTATCGATCAACGTGCACTTGATGGAGATCACCCCTATGGTAATTTAAATGAAATCGCTTCAAAAGTGAACCAAGAGCTCAACAATGCATTGATTGCGGATCACCATTTTTTTGATGTCCGTAATACCAATACACGCTTTGATGATGAAGCGATGAAACACTCATTGACTTTTTTCGCCGTCTCACACAATAAACCTGCTTTTGCGATCGAAACCAGTAAAAATCTACCCACGCTACACCATAAAGTGTTTTATCAACTTAATGCGATAGAGTGTTACATGAAGCTGATGGGAATTAAATACGAACGAACTTTTGACTTAAATCTCGATACTGTCAAAGTATTATTGGATAATTATGAAAGCGTAACTATTAACAATAATTTTTATTTAAATTTAAATAACTTAAAAAACAGTTTAAGTTTTATTCCGCTACAATCAGATCGAAACGAGTTTACATTTACGCATCCTTTGGGGAGTATTCGAAAAAACAATGAGCAATTTGATATTTTTATCGGTAATCAAAAGATAAGTTCCCTTATCCCAAGTTACAATATTAATGATCTTTGTTCAGACCCGATAACCATTATAGTCGACGGTGAAGTCAAAAATATCACATTTGCTACAGATTTTTTTGTAACTGCCGATTTTAAGGTTATCAATGAGGATGTCAACACTCGGCTTAATATTATCGGTTTTACCCGAAAAGGGGTAAAAGATGAGAGTAATATTCGAGTAAAACTAAGTGATTTAGATTCAAAATATTCGGTCGATACCTCTAATAAGAGTTATCGACTCGAGTTTTACCGGAAAAACCGCTTCTGCGGAATGATTCTGGTACATTTTAAATAGGATAGAGGATGAGTAAAAGCAAACAGCAAACCTATTCAACCATCGTATCGGCGAACCCTTATAAAGGTGATTACTATGGCGGAACATTTAATACCATATCCAAAACATCTTCTCCCTCATTTTCGAAAGAGCAATACGCTGTCTCTTTTTTAAATACCAAAGGGTTTATCTCAACGCTTATCGGAATCAGTAAAAATATTCCGGAAGATGATGTCTACGATGCTTTGGAAAACAAAGTTTATGAAGAGCTTGCATTGGATATGGCTATTGAATACCATATCAAATACATTGAAGCCGTTCATAGAAGCACAGAGGGGGATCGTTACTTTCATGTATTCGTTGTCGACCCGCTTACACTAGAACAAGAATATGCTCCGGTTGTCAATGCTATAAAGTACATTGATCAGATTGTACCTGTACCTCTTTTACTGAAATCTCTTTATGTCAAAGATATTATCGAGACATCGGATATACACTGTTTTATCTATTTTCAAGAAAATGACGCATTTTTCTGTATCTATAATGAACAAGAATTTATTTATGCCAAATCGTTAAAATTTTCACTCAAGCAAATGCATGAACGCTTTTGTGAGCTTTTGGGTGAACAAATAGATCTGGCTCAATTTGAAACTATGCTTGCCGAAGAGGGGCTCAATACCTCGAACCCCGATTATCAAAAAAACCTTATTAAACTTTTTGGTGAAATTTTTCTTCACGTCAGTGATGTCATCACGTATGCAAAAAGAGCATACGACATCAAAAAATTTGACGAAATCTATATCGGTACCGGAGCAGGAAGCGTTCTAGGGTTGGATGAATACGCCCAAACCTATTTAGGTATTAAAACGTCCCCATTTAACTTTGATTACGGCTTCCATACCAACGGTCAAAACATTGATCAAATCCATCAGCTTATGCACCTATACGGAAGACTTGAGGCTGATGAGCGTTACGAGTGTAACTTTACTATTTTTCATCGCCCGCCTCCATTTGCTAAACGTGATAGCGGAAAACTTATTTTAGTCACAGCCGCCGCTTTAGCAGCAGCACTCTTGTATCCGGGTGTCTATTGGGGGCTTTCGTATGTCGAAGAGTTTCGTCATGCCGTTCTGACAAAAGAGTATGAACAGGTTCATAACGAAAAGATTACGCGAGAACAGATCGTGAATCTTAAAATAGCCAATAAAAATGCCGCCCAAAAGCTTTTGGATGAACAAAAAACAGCGTATAAACAAAAACAAGATACCCTTATCCAAGTACATGAGAAAAAAGTCGATTATCCCATGAAAGCTAAGATCATGGCAGATTTTACTCGAAGTTTCAATCAATACCGTGTTCAACTCAAAACCATTAGCTATAGCGAAGATCTAAATGATTCCAAAGTATTCACATTTGGATTAACATCATCAAGTACGCAAGACATTACTGCTCTACTTAAGCATTTAACCGATGCTAAACGTGAGCAATATGATTTTAAACTTGAACTCATCTCTTATGATGAAGAACAAAAATCCTACCTTAGTGAGCTCAAGGCGGTAATCAAATGAAATTACAAATTGAAGACTACCTTTATTCGTTAGATCAATCGTTGTCACAAAAAAGTGACCGTGATAAAATGATGATGTTTATTATGATTTTTGCCTCATTATTTGCTTTTTCTTATCTATTGTTTTGGGACAGTTCAGAAGCAAGTTTTAAAGCTTCACACGAAAAAGCGGTAAACGTAGAAACTGACCTCAATAAAGACAAGCAGTACCTCACGAGCAACCCGCCTGAACGTATCACACAACTGGAGAATGAAACGGTTGAATTAGAGCGCCAACATGCTCTCTATATCCAATACAATACCTATATTAAAGAGCAATTAGAACAAATTTCCTCTTTATATTACGATGAAAAGGTTTGGGGATCATATCTTGATTCCATCTCCCGTTATGCGCGTGATCATAAAGTCAAATTAGCTAAATTTGGAAATACGTTGCAAACGGATAACAGCTCCTTTGGACATGTTTTAGATATAACCATTACGGCTGAAGGTCCCTATAAAAATACCCTGAAATTCATCAATGCTCTCGAACAGAGCCAATTGGTTGTCGATTTGCATGATTTTAACATCACCGCAGATGAAAAGCTCAAAGGGGAGCTTAATATCTCAGTATGGGGGATTGTAAGACAATGAAATACTACATCCTTATAACGTTGTTAAGCACGCTAACTCTTCAAGCCGCCACACCGGTTATCACTTCTCCCACGGCACCGGTCGTTACGACTCAGCCGAAAGAAGATAAAGAACTGGCATGGGTGGATGAGCAAATCACTGCCATTATTCCGACCCGCGTCGGAGTACCGGAGGGATTCATCAATTCTTTGCGCGATCCGATGAAAATGAAAAAAGTCGCTCCACTCGTAACACGCGGCTCAAATCTACTTGCGCCACCGAAGTTGGGGATTTTAACTCAACCGAAGATTATTGAAGAACCGTTGCGGCTTCTTGCTATCATGAACAAATCGGTACTCATTAGTGGGAAATGGTATAAAATCGGAGATAATGTTCGTACATTCTCTCTAAGCGAGATCAAACCCAATTCTGTTTTATTAACCGGGAAAAAAGATCAAAAACTTATTTTGTTTTTAACCAAACAAAATAACAACATTAAAATCATCACGAAATAGGAAAGTATCATGACATCTGTAATTAAACACCATGCACGAGCGTTTATGTTGTCCGTTGCCACGGCTGCCCTCTTGGCACCTGCTCTACAAGCAGACTGTAGCTATGAGCTTTTCAATATCTCATCGGTCAAAGGGACCAGTGTGGGAGAGTTTGTCGATCAAATCAGCGATGAATGCGGAATGAGCGTCGTTGTAACGGATGAACAAGCGGAAGAGGTTTTGAAAAAACCGATGAATAAAACTTTTTTGAAAAATCTCACGATCAATGAAGTGTTAGACCTGATTATTAAAGAGAATAATCTCCAATATACGCTGCAAAACAATGTACTCAAAGTCTCTTATCTCTCAACAAAAACATACAATATAGACTATATTACGACTGAGCGTAAAGGGACCGGAAGTACTAATATCCGACTGAGCTCTAATTCCGGTACAACCGCAGGAGCGAGCGGAACGACAAACAATTCTGCAAGTAATAATGCTTCATCAGAATCCGGAACAAATATCTCAACTGTTGATGAAGTCAGATTTTGGGAAACTTTGGAAAAAGAGATTAAAAGTATCCTAAGCCGTCCTGAAGATGATTATCGACAAAAAGAAAAACTTGCTGTTACCCCCTCTACCGATTCTAAAGAAACGAAAACCGATGAGGTAGAAAAAGATACATTTCATAACATTTATATCAATAAAAGTGCCGGTTTAGTAACGGTTACAGGGACAGGTAAGCAGATTCAACGGCTTGATAGCTATATGGATGATTTACAGAAAAAAATGCAAACCCAAGTCTTAATCGATGTCAAAATGTACAGTGTTGTTTTTACAGACGGATCAACAACAGGGATTGATTGGTCTCAGATTTATAATTTACAAAACTTCAACATAGGGTATAACAAAATCAATTTACAGAATGTCAGTAAATTCACTGATAATAAAACAATAACAGAAGGGACTTATGGGGATAAGGTTCAAGCCTTCGGAATCACAGGAGGTTCTACCGATGCTGCCACAGGAAATTTTTTACCAACCTATGGGATGTACGATATTGCCGGGGCTCGAGCACCTGTCTCCGGAACATCAAAAATGTTTAATATTAGTAATAGTATCAGTATCAATAATTTAATCATGTTTTTGAAAACACAAGGGGATGTTTACGCTATTTCTAACCCAAAAATTTTGACCCTGAACAATCAGCCGGCACTCATAACGGCGGGGACAGAACTGTTTTATAAAACAATCAGCACCTCAACGTTAGCAACGGGAACAACGGGAACAACAGGGACAACAGAGCTAATCAGTTCTGTTTTTTCAGGGGTATTACTCGATATCACCCCTGAAATTTCAAAAGAGGGTACGATAACACTTCGTATCAACCCTTCTGTTTCAGAAACTGCCAGCACAATATCTACTGATAACTCAACACGCACCATGCCGCCGGATTTAAGTCGTCGACAAATTTCTACCGTTGTAACCGTACAAGACGGAAATCGAGTATTATTAGGTGGACTAATCAATCGAAAGTCTTCTAATACCTCAACAAAAGTTCCTCTACTGGGTGATATTCCATTATTAGGTTATATGTTTAAACAAGATGGCGTAAATGAAAAAGTTGAAGAACTTGTTATCATCATTGAACCACACATTGTCAAAAAAGAGAAAGATACCCTTAGTCTTTCGGATTTAGGCTATACTCGTGTTGACAAAGCAATGGCAACCGCTCCGAAAGAAGAAGAGACTAAAAAAGAGGACACTAAATAGCGGATGGAGAATTCCCTTTTCTCGAAGCCCCGTGATCTCTTTTTGGATATAGTCAATCCGCGTGACTATGTCCAAATCGACAGTGTTTCCCATATGTACCAAACCCTAAAAAGTTCGGTGCAAAAACCTCTAAAAATGATCCTTTTATTCGGGAGACCGGGTACAGGAAAAAGTATGCTGCTCCATAAACTGCATCACGACCTTTCCAAACATCAAAAAGTTTTAATGTTCGATATTCCGATTGTAGACGAAGATGATTTCTTACGAGTTTTGGCACAAAGAATTTTCGGTCATTCTCCGCGTGAAGTAATGACGCTCACCCGTTTTTTAGAAATTGCCGAAGCGGTAACGTATGCCGATATACCGATTGTCCTTTTGGATGAAGCACAACTCTACAGTGCTTCACTAATGGAAAAAATTCGTCTAATCTCCGATGCCAGAGCAATAAAGTTTGTTATTACTCTCCATAAAACAGATCAAGAAGATATCATTGCAAAAGAACACTTTCAAACCCGCATTTGGGAAAGCATTGAACTTCAAAATGCTACTGCTGAAGAACTCAAAGTGTATATACAAAAAAAATTGCTAAAAGCGAACTGTTTTGATGTAGCCAATATGTTTAACGACAAAAACATGAAACTAATCACAACGTTGACAAAAGGGAACTATCGAGATACTAATAAACTCCTTTTTTCCCTTTTTAATCTTTATTATTGGTATGAACAAAACAATCCTACCCTCAT
This sequence comes from Sulfuricurvum sp., assembly GCF_036279695.1. GTDB lineage: Bacteria > Campylobacterota > Campylobacteria > Campylobacterales > Sulfurimonadaceae > Sulfuricurvum. The sequence goes on along the minus strand of NZ_DASUIQ010000105.1, from coordinate 8,433 downwards.
TAAATACAATGCCTTAAAGAAAAAATGGATCGAAATGGCCGCTATCCATACAGGATTGATCCGTGCTTGATATCCGAAACCTAGAACGCCGTTGGCTCAAATACAAAATTAAATCGTATGCCCCCTATCTCATCGGGGTATCGATCATTCTATTATTGCTGGCTATGCTCCCTTATATTTGGTTTGATTCTGAGAAACCCGTATCTTCACTAAAAACATCGCCGTTGTCATCCGAAACCCCCGTTAAAGTTCCGGAAATGAAATCGAGTACAGAGGCTGCTTCTAATATCATTGAGCCTTCCATGGATTTTGTTCAAACATTTCAACCCTCCGTACCTGAAGCACAAGTAACTCCTGTTGCAATTCCTCAAAGTACAAGACCTCTCCCCCAAGCCGTCCCTGTTCCGAAAGTTTTGCATTTACCCGAATCACCGTCTATAAAAACCCCTCCCCCCGTTATCTCTCCATTATCAGACAATAAAGCATTATCGATGAATCGAAATGAGTCTAAATTGGATATTGACAGTGTAGAACGCCGCTTTAAAGAAACATCCAACCCCAATCTTGGATTATTTGTAGCCCGCTATCATTATGATCACGGCAACTATAACGAAGCGTATAATTTTGCTTTGAAAACCAATAGTATCAATAATAAAATGGATGAAAGCTGGGTTATTTTTTCCAAATCATTGGTAAAACTCGGTAAAACAGAGCAAGCTAAAAAAACATTGCAAGCTTATATTTCCGATTCCAATTCCGAATCAGCGCGCGCATTACTCGATTCCATAGAACGAGGTTCGTTTAAATGAGAGTTTTATTCCTCTTTACGTTGTTATTAACGGTATCTTTAGTAGCGGATTCTAAACAACGGCTCTTTAATCTTTATCAGCAAGGAAACTATCTTCAAGCCTGCAATTTGGGTCATCAAGGTTTTTTATATCATCAATCGGATGAAGCCTATATTTCTTTATACGCCTTTTCATGCCTTAAAGCCGATGTGATAGAGCGTTTGGCAGGTCCCATTGCACTACTGAATCAAACCAAAGAATCACGTATTAATTCCGCCTATTTTTCACTCATTCTAATGCAAAAAAGTCTTCTAATGGAAGCTTTATACGATAACAAATCCTTTCAAAATCTAAAGTTTCCGACCAGTACCCACACCCTTTCAAAAGTATTTGATCTGTATCTCAAAAACCCGCAACCTACCCAAATGGTTAAAGAGTACAAAGACGCATTGGATAGCCGTGTAAGTTATAAACTCTACACAACAGAGATCAATGGACGAAAAAGCATAGCAATCGATGAATACTATGATAAAATATTGTCTCATCATCATGTATATTAAAAAGGGCTAGAGAATATGGATCGCATTACACATGACTTATTAGAAAAGCGCCATATTACCCAACAACAAATCGATCGTCTCACCTCTAGAGGTGTTCAAGATGATACGGTCTTAGAAACCCTGACCAAAGTGGGGGCAGTATCGCTTAACTTTATTAAGCGTTTTATTGTCGAACAAATCCGTTTAGGACGCTACGAACTCTCTATAATTAAAAATTACCATTTTTTAGATGAAACATCGATTCTGACCCATTTAGCCGAAGTTATTGAAGTCCCTTTTATGGATCTTGACTCAATCGATATGGATTATCGCCTTATCGAAAAAATACCCACCGCACAGCTAAAACGCTACAATGCCCTCCCTATTTCACAAGACGATATGTATGTCGTCGTAGTGTTTGCCGATCCGCTCAACTTAGAAGCGCAAGAGTCTATTCAACGTCTGTTCCCAAGAAAATCTGTCAAAATTGCCGTGGCTACCGAAAAACAAATTCAGGCCTATTTGTTCAAAATGGAACTCAAAGACAGTGTCAAAGAACTTGTCACCAATATTCGTAATGAATTACGCAATATCGGTACCATTGAAGAGCAGCAGGAAGCTTCTTCTATTTTACAGCTTATCGATGTTATCCTCAAAGCGTGTATCAAAGGGCGAGCCAGTGATATTCACATCGAACCGACCGAGAGAAACTGTGTCGTTCGCGGACGTATCGACGGTAAATTAGCTGAAGTTTTTATTTTCGACCGAGATATTTATCCCCCTCTCGCTTCACGTATTAAGCTTTTAGCCAACCTCGACATTGCCGAACGTCGAAAACCGCAAGACGGTCGTTTTTCTGCTATCGTCATGGACGCAGAGTTTGACTTTCGTCTCTCTACCCTTCCGATCATATACGGGGAATCGATCGTCATGCGTATTTTGGATAAAGCCAAAGCGCTCGTAAAACTCGAAGACTCCGGTATGGATTCGGAAAGCTACCAAAAACTGATCAAAGGGCTTCAATCACCGTTTGGTATTATTTTGGTCACCGGACCGACGGGAAGCGGTAAAACAACAACCCTATACGGTGCACTCAATGAACTCCGGAATGTCGAAGACAAAGTGATTACGGTTGAAGACCCGGTGGAATACCGTATGAATCTGATCCAACAAGTCCAAGTCAATCCAAAAGTGGGGCTTTCGTTTGCCGATGCTCTCAGATCTATCCTTCGCCAAGACCCCGATAAAATCATGATCGGGGAGATCCGTGACCATGAAACATTGGAAATCGCTATTAAGGCGGCGCTTACAGGGCATTTGGTTATTTCGACCCTTCACACCAATGATGCGATCAGCGCTATTCCCCGTATGTCGGATATGGGAATTGAACCCTACCTCATCAGTGGTGCACTGGTAGCCGTACAAGCGCAACGACTGGTTCGCCGTATTTGCAAGCATTGTAAAAAAGAGATCGATATACCTCAAACCCTACTGCAAGAATACAGTTCGCTCATCCCTCCTCACACCGTTTTTTATGAGGGTGCAGGGTGTAAAGAGTGTAACGGTTCAGGCTATATGGGGCGAGAAATGATTTGTGAGGTATTGCCTATCACCGAAGAGATTTCCAGTATGATCGCCCGCAGTGCTTCCAAAGACGACCTCCTAAAACAAGCTAAAGCCGAAGGATTCGTAGGGATGTTTGAAAACGGAATGGCCAAAGCGGTTCAGGGTATAACGACATTTGATGAAATATTAAGGGTGGCAAAAGGATGAAATACTTTATCGCGACGATTCTCACGAAAGGGAAAAAAACGGAGCAGGGACTTTATGCCGAAAGCAAAAAAGAGGCACTTTACCTAGCCAAAATCAAATATACGGGTATGGTACTCAAAGTCGCTGAAACCGCTCCTCCGCTTGAAGATCAACTCAAACGCTTCAAAGATACCCTTTTCTCTAATGTTCGAAAACGAAAACTCAAACCCGATGCTCTTATCGCCGCTATCCGACAACTCGCGGTAATGACCAATGCCGGTATCTCTATCCATGATTCCCTCAAAGAAATTGCCGATGCGACCACCGATAAAAGCTTGCAAACCGTCTTAGGAACGATAGCCGAAGACATCAATGCCGGACACAGCCTCTCCCAATCAGCCCATAAATTTAGCTATGAACTCGGGAATCTCTCCTTAGCGATGATTGAGTTGGGAGAAAAAACCGGTAATATGGCCGAAGCGCTCCATAAGTTAGCCGATATGCTTGAAGAGATCCGTCGCAATATCATCAAATTCAAAAAAGCGATGGCCTATCCGCGTAACGTCATGATCGCAATGGCAATCGCGTTTACCGTCCTCATCTCCTACGTTGTCCCTCAGTTTAAAGCGATTTTTGAACAATTAGGGGCTGAGTTACCGATGCCGACTAAAATTCTCCTCTTTTTAGAGCATTTGGTGAATACCTACGGGCTCTACGTCTTAGCAGGGATTTTCATATTTTTATTTATCTTTCGCTACATGCTCAATCACAACCGCGAGTTTCGCTACCGATGGCACCAATTCTTGCTCAAAACGTATCTCATCAAAAATATTATTATGTATGCAACGTTGAGCCGGTTTACTTTAGTATTCTCGGAACTGGTTCGTGCCGGTATACCGATTGCCGAAGCGCTAGAGACATCGATTGCGATGATCGATTCGCTCCCTTTGCAAGAGAAACTTATGACCGTACGTCAAACCGTCGAAAAGGGGGGAACCCTCCATAACGGACTTCAAGAAACCGGTTTATTTGAAAACATGATCGTTCAAATGATCTCGGCCGGGGAATCAAGCGGTCAGCTCGATGCTATGATGCAAAAAGTAATGGAGTATTATAAAATGCGCTTTGACGCCATCATCGACGGTCTCTCCGAAGCGATTGAACCTATTATGCTTTTACTCATCGCTTGTATGGTTGTATTATTGGCATTAGGTATTTTCTTGCCGATGTGGAACATGGGTGCAGCCGTTAACGGTCGCCATTAAGAAGAGAGATTAAGCCTCTTCTGTTGAGCCTTTAGCCACCAAAGCGGCATACATCTCATCTTTGGGGATGAGCCCCGCCTCAAATAAAAATTGAGAGGGGACAAAGTTCGTTTTTTTGATTTTATCATACTTCGCATAACTCAAAAAGAGTCGATCTTTTGCTCGTGTCACCGAGACATAAAAAAGCCGACGCTCTTCTTCAATACTTCCGCTTCGAGACATCAGTTTACGGTTCGGAAATCGTCCGTCCATCAAATCGATCACATACACCTCTTGGTATTCCAGCCCTTTGGAGGCATGGATGCTGAGAAGATGCACCCCCTCCCCCTGCGTCAAATCCTGCGAACCTAACACCATCGCATTTAAAAACCGCTCATGATCTTTATAGGGACGGGAGAGTTCAAACAGCAATGTACATTTTCGTCGAATTCTCTCTTGGGACTCACTTTTTGCTTTCTCATCAATAGAACCGTTCTCGGTCATGGCACGACGATGAGACAAGTGTTCAATAACATGTCCGTACAAGTTGGAGAGGGCAATCTTTTGAACCGCTGCTTTTGGTTCTTTAATATCCCTCAATTGACGAAACAGCATAAACAGATCATGCAAAAAGGTAGCCGAGTCTTTGGAAAGTTTGGCATGTTTTAAAATCGGGTTTCCCATAAAATTCGGATCTAATCCCAACTTTGCAAAGCGCCCTGCACTCCCAAGCTCTGCATAATCATCAAATAAACCTAACTGATGATTTAACCGTCGCTTTTCAAACGGATTGCTAATCTCAGAGTCAGGCGAATACAATCCTCGTAAAAAAGAACCTTTCCCCAGTTTTTGCAGGGCGACAAAAAGCTCTTTAGCGATAGCACTTCCTACCCCTTTGGCATAATCAAACAGGTGGATAAATGCCATCATGTCCGATTCATTAACCAACAACGTGTAAATATCCAACAAAGCTTTGATCTCTTTGGAGTCAAAAAAACTCGTCCCTCCGCGTCTACGACATGCGATCCCCATTTCACGCAAGGTCGCCTCGATACCGTCTGCCGATGCGTTATTACGAAAAATGACGGCAATCTCTTCCCTATTGGTAGAAGAATCACCGATTTTTTGGGCGATCCCGTGATACTGGTCAAATAATTCATCATAAATCAAAAGCGAAGGGCTTTGTGCTTCTGCCGTGCGGGTCACTTCAAGGGCTTTAGGGTAGATCCGCTCATTATAGGCGATGACAGTATTGGCGAGTGAGAGGATAGGGACGGTTGAGCGGTAATTTTTGTTGAGGGTATAGACCTTGGCATCAGTGAAATTGGTCGTAAACGAGCCGATAATCGAAATATCCGCACCGTTAAAGGCATAGATACTCTGGTCATAATCCCCCACGCAAAAGAGCGACGGTGGGCGCATGGCATTGATCAATGTCCCCTGAAGGGCATTGGTATCTTGATACTCGTCGATCAATACCTCTTTGTACCCCAAATCACTCTGATGTGCCAGATCGCGCATATGTAAAAGGAGATCATTGAAATTGACAAAGCCGTACTCTTTTTTCAGTGCTTCAAACTCATCGATAATATCGGCATAGATAGCGGCATAAACTGCGTGTTCATCCTGACGGGTCAAAATCCACTCTTCGAAATTCGTATCCAGTTCGGTATTTTGATAGAACGAATATACATCATAGAGATAGTTTGCCCCATACGCTGAGGTCGCGCAATCGATATGGCTGAATGTCCGCTTCTCGTAGACACTGCGAAAAAGGGTTTTCAGTTCACGCGGTTGTTTCAAAACCACCTTCCCCTCTTTTCGTTTGAGCCATCGGTAGCTCACCGCATGAAATGTCCCCGCATCAATCTTAGAAGCGATTTCGCGACCGAAAAATGCCGCGACCCTCTCCACCATCTCCTGCGCCGCTTTGTTGGTAAAGGTGAGGAGCAATATCTCTTCGGGTTTCACGTTTTGAGAGATGAGATAAGCGATACGTCCCACAATCGTCGAGGTTTTCCCCGTACCGGCCGATGCGATAATAAGATTGTGTCCATAGGGAGCGGTTGCGGCGGTATATTGCTGATCGTTGAGGCGGGAGAGTGGCAAGAGGCTCCTTAAAGCCCCTATAATATGAGGCTAGATTATGATTTAAATTTTTTAATCGGTTCAGCATAACCTAAACCGGGATGATTTTTCATATCTAAAACCGCTTGAGCCATAGTCGCGTTGTCTTGATTAAAAATAAGCGGAGCTAGGAAGTTGATGCACGATTCATCGAGCGGATCTTGAATAACGGCGATATTATATACCACTACCTTTGAATCTTCGTTAATGTCGAGTAAAACTCGAATCGAAGTAGGAAGATCAAAAGAGTATTCACGCAAAAGATATGGATTTACGACCGTGAAACTTACATCACTCCCGTCACAACTTTTAAGGGTTGCAAACATCTCATCGATTGGTGTTAACTCAACCTTGGTTACTTGATCAAATCCTAATATCGTTGATTTCACATCATACTGCATGGTTTACCTTTTGATTATTAATACTTAGAATAAAGCAATTAGTGTTCCTCTGAATTTTGGTATAATTCGCGATATTTTCTGTACCCAAGGTTCTAATTATGTCAGCTACCCACTACGATCCCAAAAATATTGAAGAGAACTACTATCCCATCTGGGAAAATCGGGGTTATTTCGAAATCGACGGAAACCAATCCATCGTAAAACCAAATAAACATTTCGCGATCATGATGCCTCCGCCGAACGTTACCGGTCGGCTTCATATCGGACACTCCCTCACCTTTACCCTCCAAGACATCATCGTCCGCTATAAGCGAATGGACGGATACATGACCCTCTGGCAACCGGGAACCGACCATGCGGGGATTGCGACCCAAAACGTCGTGGAAAAACAGCTCCTAGCCGAGGGGAAAACCAAAGAAGAACTCGGACGAGACGCCTTTTTAGAGCGGGTTTGGGCATGGAAAGAAGAGAGCGGCGGGATCATGGTGGGACAACTCCGCAAACTCGGGGTATCTCCTGCATGGAGCCGTGAGCGCTTTACGATGGATGAGGGACTGAAATCCTCGGTTAAAGAGGCATTTGTCCACCTCTACAACCAAAACCTTATCGTTCGTGGAAATTACATGGTCAACTGGTGTACCCATGACGGTGCTTTGAGTGACATCGAAGTAGAACACGAAGAGCACCAAGGGAACTTCTACCACATGCGCTATCCGTTCAGTGACGGCAGCGGTCATATCGTGGTCGCTACCACCCGTCCTGAGACCTATTTCGGCGACACCGCGATCATGGTACACCCTGATGATGAGCGCTACCTCCACCTCATCGGGAAAAGCGTCACTTTGCCGCTTATCAACCGCGACATCAAGATCATCGCCGATAGCCATGTTGATCGTGAATTCGGAACAGGGGTTGTTAAAGTCACCCCAGCACATGATACGAACGACTACGAAGTGGGCAAACGTCACGATCTCGAATTCATCACCGTATTCGATGAAAAAGGGATATTGAATCACCACGCCGGAGAATTCGAAGGGCTAGAGCGTCTCGAAGCACGCGCGGTGATCGTCAAACGTCTCGAAGAGGCAGGATTTATCGAAAAAATCGAAGAGCACACCCACCAAGTAGGGCATTGTTACCGCTGTAAAAATATCGTAGAGCCGTACATCTCCAAACAGTGGTTTGTCCGCAGCGAAGTGGCGCGCGGTTCGATCGATAAAACCAATGCGGGGCTAACTCAATTTTTCCCTCCGCACTGGATCAACAGCTACAACGCGTGGATGGGCGACCTTCGCGACTGGTGTATCTCACGCCAACTCTGGTGGGGACACCGTATTCCGGTATTTTACTGCAATGATTGTAACCATGAGTGGGCGAGTTTGGAAGAAAATCCGACCGCATGCCCTCATTGTTCTAGTAAAAATTTCACCCAAGATCCTGACGTTCTTGATACGTGGTTCAGCTCCGCACTTTGGCCGTTTTCGACTCTGGGCTGGGGGAACGGCGACACGGCAGGCGATCAACTCTTCCAAAGCGAAGATATGGCTCGCTTTTATCCGAATACCCTCCTCATCACCGGATT
>NZ_DASUIQ010000104.1:0-10657 GCF_036279695.1 Sulfuricurvum sp. | reverse complement strand
ATTAAATCTTTGAATGGATATAAAAGGTAGCACGATAAGCTGACATAGGGTGAGCCAAAAGATTCCCTTGTGCTTCAGCACATCCGTGTTGCGAGAGCAATTCAAGGATTTGATGATGCTCTACCCCTTTGGCGATACTTTTGAGTCTAAGACTTTTAGCAATCCGTATAATAGTATAAACCCGTGCAGCATCTTCTATATCATTGAGCATATTGATAACATAGCTTTGGTCAATTTTGAGTTTGTTGATACGATACTGCTTTAAATACCATAAGCTTGTATAGCCCGTTTTAACGTCATCGACCGATAATTGAGTTCCTAATCCTTGTAGATTATTTAAAGTTCTTTTGATCTCTTTTGACTCACTGGCAAGGATGGACTCGGTTAGTTCTATTTCCAAATATTTCGGGCAAATATCGTACTCTTTTGTCGCCGTATCAATGATTGTGAATAAATCGGATTGAGTAAATTGTTGAAGTGAGATATTAACGGCAATTCGAATCGATTTTTTGAAGATAGCGTTCCATTGGGCTATTTGCCGACATGCTTCACGAATCACCCATGTTCCGATAGCGCTGGCTAACCCATTGTCTAGTGCGAGAGGGATGAACTGATCTGCTAAAATCAGCCCTTTTGTCGGATGATACCAGCGTATGAATGCTTCCATAGCGACTAAAGAACCGTCTGAGAGGTTGATTTGCGGCTGATAATGAAGATGAAGCTCTTTGTTGAGAATAGCATTAATCAGATCGTCATGCAAGGTGGAGCGTTTTAATAAGGGCTGATCGGTATTCGTGTGATAGCGGCAATATATATTTTCTTTACTCTCTTGTGCAGTTTCAAGAGCTTTGGAAGCATTCTCTAGCAATGTATGTGTGTCGTTCCCGTGAAAGGGAAAAAATGCGACTCCGATGGATAATGTAATGGATAAAAAATGCGCGTCTATAGCAAATGGGAGCTGAAAGGGGGAATGAAGTTTTTGGATTATGGATGAAATATCATCGAGTTGGCTTAAATCGCTGATTATAATAGTAAATTCTCCCGCTCTCCAGTGACTAAGGGTATCCTCGTCACGAAGGTTTTTGGCGAGATGTTGAGCAGATGTGTGAAGTACTTTATGTGCGATCTCTTCCCCAAACGATTGGAGGTAGTGTTCATATTCATTGATGCTGAGAGATAAAACGGCAAATTGAATTCCCGATCTTCGTGCACGTGCGAGCATTAACTTTATCCGCTCATCAAACAAAATACGATTCGGTAACCCTGTAATTTTATTGTAAAGGGGATTTGTTTTAGAGAGTTGTTTAGTCATATAGCATACTTTATCGGTGATTGAAAGATTAGGGTTTTGGAATGGAATGGCAATTATGTGAGATAATAGCATACACTCCGTCACGTATCGGTCATAAAAAGTGCCGTAAAATTTAACCAATCGTTGTAACCTTTTCGTGACGTGAGCGTTTTATACTCTCTTTCATGGAACCTCTACACCCCCTTTATTTTCACTACCTTGACGTGCTGGATGTGGCATTTCAGCCCATAGTCGATATTCACACCGGAACACTTTTTGGTGTTGAAGCGTTGTTGCGAGGGACGGATACCCTCGGTTTTGAGAGTATTGCCGAATTTTTTGATCGGTTGTACGAAGAGAATATCCTCTATACCTTTGATCTCCGTCTGCGTGAAAAAGTGATTGAGAAGTTCTGCACGATAGAGGGGCATGAACGGCTCAAACTTTTTTACAATCTCGATAACCGCCTTTTGGAGATGACCGATTTCTCAAAAGGGAATACCACTCGGCTGCTCAATCGGTATAAACTCGATTCCAAAGCGATTGTTTTTGAACTCTCGGAGCACAATGAAATTCTCAACATCGATCACTTTACGAAATTGATGCATCACTATACTGATGAGGGGTTTTGTATCGCGATTGATGATTTCGGGATCGGGCAATCGGGGTACAAACTTCTCTATCATTGCACGCCGAACATCATCAAGATCGACCGTTTTTTCTTGAGCGGCATCGATAAAGATCCGAAAAAAAAGCTCCTTGCCCGAAATATGGTACAGCTCTCCACGTTGATGGGATGCCGCGTTATTGCGGAGGGGGTGGAGACAGAGGCCGAACTTGCCGTATGCAGAGAGATCGGGTGTCATATGGTGCAGGGATATTTTGTTCAGCGTCCGACACTGGATTGCGGGCAGATTGTTGAAAAATATCTAACCGATACAACACGTTCAAAAGAGGATAAGCGTTCTATCAGCAACCAAAAAATAGTCCTCAAACGGCTCGAACCGCTCAAAGCGATTATGCTGGGTGATTCGATGGAGACACTGCTCGATTTGTTGAATGAAAACAAAGAGATGTTTCTCGTCCCCGTTGTGGATGCAGCGATGCAACCGGTCGGGATCATCCATGAACATCAGCTCAAAGCGATCGCCTGTTCTCCCTATGGGCGTTCATTGACCCAAAATCGCTCTTCAAACCTCTCTGCGATCGAGACCTATATCGAACCGATCCCCGTAGTGGATCTGACCATGCCGCTCGAGACGATGATCGAACTTTTTTCCCTTTCGCAAAATGCTCCGGGGGTTTTAATCGTCGAATCCTCCCGCTATATCGGATACCTCAGTGCGCGGGAGATGATCGAGGTCGTACATGAACGTAATCTGATCCGAGCACGGGATGAAAACCCGCTCACCCGTTTACCGGGAAATTTCAGGATCAACGAATACATCGCCAATGCGATCGAGTGCGGTGCGGATGCCGTATTGGTCTATTTCGACTTTGACCATTTCAAACCCTACAACGATTATTACGGATTTCGTAACGGTGATCGGGTGATTTTGCTGTTTGCCGAACTGATGCACAAAGTTCTCTCTACCGACTACTTCAAAGGGCATATCGGAGGAGATGATTTTTTTGTCGGGGCAGTTTTGGATGAGAACCACTCGTTTGAAAAAGTATGCGGCGAGATTGAGAAATTGATTGCGGTGTTCGGTGATGAGGTGAGAGCATTTTATGAATCCTCCGATCGGGAACGCGGGTGCATCGTCGCCGAAGATCGAGACGGCAACGTGCGGGAGTTTAAACTCCTCGGAGTCAGCTCGGTCGTTGTCAAAATAGGAAGCAATTCAGCGATTCAAACGGCTGAGTATCTTCAGCGTACTTTTGCGATGGAGAAGAAAACGGCTAAAAAATCGCCTAATCATATGAGCATCATCGGAAATTGAGACGTTAGCTTTGGTATAATGTCTCATTATTATATCTGCGGAGCGAACAGTGGAACAAAAAGAGCCCATGACTAAATACGGGTTTCAGCGTCTAAGCGATGAGCTGAACACCCTCAAAAATATCGATTTGCCGGCGGTCAATGTCGAAATCGACCGTGCCAAAGAGTACGGAGATCTAAAAGAAAACTCCGAATACCATGCGGCGCGCGAAAAACAGGCATTTATCGGCTCTCGTATCGCCGAACTCGGAGACGTAATCTCACGAGCGCAGATCGTTGACCCGAGCGAACTCGAACATGCCCGTGTCAGCTTCGGTTCTACTGTAGTGCTATGCGATCTTGACACCGATACGGAAGTCACCTACACCATCGTCGGAGGATGTGAGAGCAATCCCGATCGCGGTCTCATCTCGTTTAACTCACCGTTGGCAAAACAGCTCCTAGGGCGACAAGAGGGGGATGAACTCAATGCAAAACTCCCGGGCGGAACCAAAAACTTCGAAGTCATCGAAGTCAAATATCAGGAGATCGTGTTTGAATCGCATTAACGTCGGTATTATCGGTGTCAGCGGCTATACGGGGCTGGAGCTTGTCAAAATGCTCATTTCCCATCCGACATTCAATCTTGCCTATTGTGCTAACACGGAGGGTGACACCACCGTGGCAGAACTGCACCCCTCGCTGGTCGGTGTCGTTGATCTGAGCGTCGATAAAGTGGATTTGGATCGAGCGGCACAGCTGTGTGAACTCATCTTTTTGGCACTTCCTCATAAAACTGCGATGCAGACCGCCAAAGGGTTGTTGGAACGGGGAATCAAAGTCGTCGATCTCTCCGCCGATTATCGTCTATCAGCTGAAAACTACGAAGTGGCGTATTGTGAGCACGAAGATTTATCCAATCTCTCTCACGCGATCTACTCGATCCCCGAGCTTCACGGCAATGCGGCAAAAGGTGCCCGCCTGATCGCTAATCCGGGATGCCATGTCACCGCTTCTTTGATGGCATTGGCACCGTTTTTGGACTATATCGATCTCTCAAGCCCTATTTTTATCGATTCGAAAACAGGGGTATCGGGTGCGGGTAAATCTCCGAGCGCAACGGTGCATTATGTGAGCGTTAACGATAACATCAATTGCTACAATATCATCAAGCATCGTCATGCCACCGAGATCGAACAACATGCGAGCAGTTTGTGCAACGAGAGTGTCAACGTGACATTCGTCCCATCCCTTGTCCCTATGACACGCGGGATGTTAGCATGTGTCTATGCAACGCTCAAAAGTGATTGTGATCCGTTGGCAACTATGCACTCTTTTTATGAAAACAAATCGTTCGTTCGTGTCCGCACCGCACCGCCCCATACCAAAATGACATCTGGGACGAACTTTGCCGATGTGTATGCCACTCGTCACGGCAATGCACTCGTTGCGATGTGCGCGATTGACAACCTCATGCGCGGTGCGAGTTCACAGGCATTGGTCAATGCCAACATCATGATGGGATTGGACGAGGCTCTCGGCATTCCGCGTATTTCCTATGTCCCCTAAAACCCTCAAAAGCGGTGCGATTTTGATCGCGGATGCCCATTGCGCTCCGTGGCGCACCCATTTCCTCGAGTTTCTTCATGCTCTTGATTCCGGAGAGATCGTAACTCCCCAGCTCATATTGATGGGAGATGTGTTCGATATGCTGTATGGTCCGATAACACGAACTTATCGCTACAACACCGAGGGGATCGAACTGATCAATCGACTCTCATCTAAACTGGAAATCATCTATTTAGAAGGAAATCACGATTTTCTGCTGGAGAAGGTATTTCCGAACATACACGTTTTCACTCGTCAGCAGCAGCCTCTTGTTTTAGAGTATGAGGGAAAAAAAGTAGCCCTTTCGCACGGTGATAGTGCTATGGGGATGGGGTACGAAATCTACACGGCACTTATCCGCAGCCCTTTGGTATTGGGAATCCTCAGGGCGATCGATACGATCGGTGGCGGGTTCATCGTTTCGTGGCTTGAACGGCAGATGAAACGAAAATCGCACTGTCGGACGATAGAGCATTTTGAATCGCTTATTGAGAAACGGTTGAACAGGTTGTCCCTCGATTCGATCGACATTTTGATCGAAGGGCATTTTCATCAAAATTGCGCCTTTGATTTCCCCCGATTTCATTATATCAATGTCGGTGCTTTTGCTTGCAATGAAAGATACTTTACTGTACAATCAATGCAGAATAAGCCGTTAGTTTACGAGGCAGTTTTTCGTAAGGAGCCCCTATGAAGGGACAAGGAGACATTTTAAAAGTCGGCAGTAACGAGATGGAACTCGTCGATTTTCGTATATTTAAACGTGAAAACGGGGAAGTGTACGAAGGGATATACGGTATTAACGTTGCCAAAGTACGTGAAATCATCCGGTTTCCGAAATTAACCGAATTGCCGGGAACCCCTCCGTTCATCGAAGGTATCTTTGATCTGCGCGGCGTGGTTATCCCCGTTGTCAATTTGGCAAAGTGGATGGGAGTCGATGCTCCTGAGGGTGTTGATAAAGAATCACGGGTTATTATTACCGAATTCAACAACATCTTGATCGGTTTTGTCGTACATGAAGCCAAACGCATCCGTCGGATCAATTGGAAAGATATTGAGCCTGCATCCTTTATCTCGGGTGATGGCGGGATGGACAGCTCAAAAATCACAGGGGTAACCCGTATCGAAGACGATGCGGTGTTGTTGATCCTCGATTTGGAGAGCGTCGTTCAGGAACTCGGTCTTTATCAACCGGCTAGCGGAAAACTCGAAGACGGCAAATACAACTTCAGCGGATATGTTTTGCTCCTTGATGACAGCTCTACCGCACGTCGTATTATTAAAGAAGCGCTGGAACAAATGGGCTTTGACGTTATTGAAGCGACCGACGGTCAAAACGGACTTAAAATCCTTGAAGATATGTATGCCAAATTCGGTGAAAACATCTCATCGAAATTGCGTCTTATCGCATCGGATATTGAGATGCCGTTGATGGACGGATTCCATTTTGCCGCCAATGTAAAAGCAGATCCGCGATTTAAAATGATTCCGATTGTCTTCAACTCTTCCATCAGTGATTACTTCAGTGAATTACGCGGAAAAGAGGCGGGCGGAGAAGCATATTTAGTCAAATTTGATTCAAATTTATTTTACGACGAAGTAGCGCGTGTTGTACGTGCTCACGTTGAATAGGGGTTAGACAATGGATGAATTTCAAGAGATATTACAGGACTTTTTGGTTGAATCGTTCGAGCTGATTGAACAGCTTGACCAAGACCTTGTCGAGTTGGAATCACGACCTGATGATCTGGATTTATTAAATCGTATCTTTCGGGTAGCCCATACGATTAAGGGTGCTAGTTCTTTTTTAAATTTTGATGTCTTGACCCACTTGACCCACCATATGGAAAACTTGCTCAATATGGCACGTCACGGTGATTTGGTGATTGATGCGGATGTGATGGACGTCATCTTAGAATCGATCGATTTGATGAAAGCGTTATTAGTCCGTATCCGAGACAGCGGTGAAGATGGCGGATTGGAAGTAGAACCGTGTGTTCTCCGTTTGGATGCGGTTGCCAACGGAACATCATTGGGCGAAACGGTTCCTCCTGCGGCTGCCGCACCTGCGAGTGCACCTGAACCGGTTGCTCCTGTTGCAGCGGTTGAAGAAGAGCCTGATTATTCAGGGATGAGCGAAGAGGAAGTCGAAGCGGAGATTGAACGTCTTATTGCTGTTCGCCAAGCCGAAGATGCCGCGAAGCGTGCGGCTCATGCTCCGAGCGCAAGCGCCGTTGAAGAAGAACCCGATTATTCAGGAATGAGTGAAGAGGAAGTTGAAGCGGAGATTGAACGTCTGATCGCAGTGCGTCAAGCCGAAGATGCCGCTAAACGCTCGAATAAAGCGTCTGAACCGGAAGCGAAAAAACCGGAACCTGCGCCGGCACCGGTACCTACTCCTGCCCCTGTAGCGGCAGCACCGGCAGCCGCACCTGTCGCTCCCAAAGCGGCTCCGGCTCCACGTAAAGTTGAACCGAAAGAGGATGCGGAGAGCCGCGGCGGAGCTGCGGTAGAGCAAACCATTCGTGTCGATGTTAAACGGTTAGACCATTTGATGAATCTCATCGGAGAGCTCGTTTTGGGCAAAAACCGTCTGATCAAAATCAATGACGACGTTGAAGAGCGTTACGAAGGGGAAGCGTTCCTAGAAGAGCTTAACCAAGTCGTATCGATTGTATCATTGGTAACGACCGACTTGCAAATCGCTGTTATGAAAACCCGTATGTTGCCGATCGGAAAAGTGTTTAACAAATTCCCTCGTATGATCCGTGACCTTTCACGTGAGTTGAACAAAAAAATCGAGCTTGAGATTACGGGTGAAGAGACGGAACTCGATAAATCGATTGTCGAAGAGATCGGCGATCCGCTCGTTCATATTATCCGCAACTCATGTGACCACGGGGTTGAAACGCCGGATGTTCGTCTTGCCAGCGGTAAAGAAGAGAGCGGAACGATTCAGCTCAAAGCATACCACGAAGGGAACCATATCGTTATTCAAATCATCGATGACGGTAAAGGTCTTGATGCGGAAATGCTCAAGCTAAAATCGATTGAAAAAGGGATTATCACTGAAAAAGAAGCGGACAGCATGACGGAAAAAGAGGCATTCGGTCTCATTTTCCGTCCGGGCTTCTCAACCGCCGCGCAAGTGACCAGCGTTTCAGGACGCGGTGTTGGTATGGACGTGGTAAAAACCAACATCGAAAAGCTTAACGGTATGATCGACATTGACTCCGAAGTGGGCAAGGGTACGTCGATGAAACTCAAAATTCCGCTTACCTTGGCGATTATCCAAGCGTTGTTGGTCGGAGTTCAGGAAGAGTATTATGCGATCCCTCTCGCATCGGTTCTTGAGACGGTTCGTATCAGCAAAGATGAGATTTATACCGTTGAGAGCCGCTCCGTTATGCGTCTTCGTGATGAAGTTCTCTCTTTGGTACACATCGGCGATATTTTCGAAGTCGAACGTGTATTTGACAACAGCGAACACGCGTATGTCGTCGTTCTCGGTCTTGCGGAGAGCAAAATCGGTCTCATCGTCGACTCACTCGTCGGACAAGAAGAGATCGTTATTAAATCCCTCGGCGAATACCTCAAAGGGATTGAAGGGATTGCAGGGGCAACCATTCGCGGTGATGGCGGCGTAACATTGATCGTTGACGTTGCGGCATTGATGCAGATGGCAAAATCGGTCAAATCGACTGTCGGACAAGAGAGTGCCGAAGCAAAAGGGCGCATCGGAGTTAAAAACTCAGCGAGTGATTACTGCGTCATGATCGTTGATGACTCCAAAACCGACCGTACCATTATGCGTAAATCGTTAGAACCGATGGGAATTACCCTTATCGAAGCGAATGACGGTGTCGAAGCATTGAACCTCTTAAAACAAGGTGACCACAATTTCGACGGTATGCTAGTTGATATTGAGATGCCGAGAATGGACGGATACACGTTGGCGGCAGAGATTAAAAAATACAACAAGTATAAAAATCTCCCACTGATTGCCGTTACGTCACGTACCGGTAAAGCAGACCGTATGCGAGGCGTCGAGTCGGGAATGGTCGAATACATCACGAAACCGTACTCTCCGGAGTATCTGATGAGTGTCGTAAAACGCAATATCAAGTTTAACGAGGGGCTATAATCATGAGCGAAAAACTTCAACAAATTATCAATAAACAGCACAAAACCCTCTCCGGAGAAGATGTTAAAATCGATGAAGTGATCCAATTGGTCGGCTTCATCGTCGGTGATGAAGAGTTCTCGGTACCCATTTTAAGTATTCAAGAGATTATTAAACCGATCTCTTGGACGCGTGTTCCGCAGACCCCTAATTATATTTTAGGGGTATTTAATCTGCGCGGTTCGGTTATCCCGTTGATCGATTTACGTTCCCGTTTTGGGCTCGAAACCCAAAAACATACGGAAGAGACCCGTTTTATCGTGATGAAAAATAACGATGATGTCGCGGGGTTCGTAATCGACCGTCTCACCGAAGCAATACGTTTACCTAAACGGGATGTCGGTCCGGCACCGGATACCATCAACGAAGAAGAGAGTATGATTGATGGAGTCGGAAAACAAGCTGACCGCATCATTACGATCCTCAAAGTTGGAAAACTTTTAGAGAGAAATTTCTAATCTTTTGTCATCCTGAACTTGATTCAGGATCTAAGATTGCGGATCGAGTCCGCAATGACGAGTAAAATATGGCACAATATCGCCATGAATGAAATACACTTTTTAAACCGCCGCGCTAAACTCCTCACTATGATGGAGGAGGGTGTGGCGATTATCACCTCCGCACCTACCCAAAGCCGCTCTAACGACACCGAATATCCTTACCGACAAAACAGCGATTTTTACTATTTATGCGGATTTAATGAAGATAACTCGGTATTGGTTTTGATCAAAACTCCCAATGCCTCAAAAACAATCCTTTTTGTCGAAGCTCATAATGCCGAGCACGCTCTTTGGAACGGCGCACGTTTGGGGGTTGATGGGGCACGGGAACGCTTTAGCGTCGATGAAGTGCACGACATCGCAGTATACGTCGAAATGATCAAAGAGCTTTTGCGAGAACATATCAACCTCTATATCGATCTCTACAACGATTCAGTGAGACTTATCGAAGCGAAAGCTGCCGCACAATCACTCCACTCGACACGTGGCGTTAAACGCCATATCCGCTCCATTCGTGACGTCACTTATCTTATCCGCACTCTACGGCTGATAAAATCACCTGAAGAGATCGAGACGATTAAAAAAGCGATCGCTATTACCGCCGAAGCTCACCATAGTGCAATGCAAATGTGCCGTGCAGGAATGAGAGAGTATCAGCTTCAAGCTCAAATGAACTATGTTTTTTTAAACAACGGTGCCATGAGTGAAGCCTACGGTGCTATCGTCGCAGGGGGGAACAATGCCAATACCCTCCATTACGTCGATAACACTGACGAACTCACGGATGGAGAGTTGGTACTGATCGATGCCGCGTGCGAATGGGAACTTTATGCGAGCGATATTACCCGCACCTTTCCCATTAACGGAAAATTCAGCGATCCCCAGCGGGAAGTTTACAATGCCGTCCTAGATGTTCAGCTCCGTGTGATTGAAGCGATCAAGCCAGGGGTGAAACGCGATTGGCTCCAAACGTACAGTGAAGAGCTGTTATGTGACGCTTTGATCAAACTGGGAGTTTTGAACGGTGAACGAAGCACATTGATAGAAGCGAAAGAACACAAAAAATACGCTCCGCACGGGATAGGACACTGGATGGGGCTGGATGTTCATGATCCATGCCCGTATGTGGACGAAGAGGGCGAGTCGTTAGC
>NZ_DASUIQ010000103.1:0-47970 GCF_036279695.1 Sulfuricurvum sp. | reverse complement strand
TGCTCGAAGCGAGCGGAAATATCACCCTCGAAACCATCGAAGAGTATGCTAGAACGGGTGTGGATGCGATCAGTACGGGGTCTATGGTTCATCAAGCCAATTGGATCGATATGTCAATGAAGATGGATTAAGTAAGTGGCTGACGATCAAGAAAAGACCGAGGAACCCACCGCCAAGAAGCTCGAAGATGCCCGAGCGGAGGGGAATGTCCCCAAGAGTCAGGACATCGTCGGGGTAGCGGTTCTTTTTGTCGCTATTTTAGCCCTTTTGATGATGTTTACCTTTATCGCGGATCGGATGCTTACTCTCTCCCGATACTATTTTTCTTTGATGACTCAACCTCTGGATCGGGAACTGATGCTCGACATCGCTATGGTAACGATGAGAGAGTTTATTATTATGGCGATCCCTATTTCAGTGATCGTAGCCATTGCGGGAGTGCTGGGTACTGTGGCGCAGATCGGGTTTAATTTTACGACCAAACCGCTCGTTCCCAATTTTTCTAAACTCGATCCGATCAAAGGGTTTGCCAACCTCTTTACTCTCCAAAAAGCGCTCGAATCTCTCAAAATAACGTTGAAGTCTTTTACGGCACTGGGGATCGGATTTCTCTATTTTTGGTACTATGTAGAGGAACTTCCGACGGTTGCGCTGTTTACTCTCCAAGATCAGATGCTCTGGTTGCGCGATAAAGCGATTGTGTTAGCCTCGGTGATGCTTATCATTATCTTCATCTATGCCATCATTGATTTGTTTTTGGTACGAAAGCAGTATTTTGATAAGCTCAAAATGTCGCTTCAAGAGATCAAAGATGAGATGAAAAACATGGAAGGGGATCCGCATATCAAGGCGAAAATCCGTCAGATTCAGATGCAGGCGGCGAAAAAGCGGATGATGTCGGCCGTTCCGACCGCCGATGTGGTCATAACGAATCCTACCCACTATGCTGTAGCGATTGTCTACGATGAGACCAAGCACAATGCTCCGGTCGTCGTTGCCAAAGGGGTCGATAATATAGCGATCCAGATCAAAAAGATCGCCCGTGAAAATGGGGTACATATCGTCCAAAATCCGCCGCTTGCCCGTTCTCTGTATGCTGAGGTAGAGCTTGACCGCCCGATTCCCGATATGCTCTTTGCCGCCGTTGCGGAAGTACTGGCCTATGTCTATAAGATGGGCAAAAAACAAAAAGGGTCACGCTAATGGATCGCTGGTATCGCATTTTTGCCGATAAAAGGACGATAGCGGGGGTGTTCTTATTTATTACGTTGGTGCTTGGGGGAGTGTTATGGTATTTGGAGCAAAAAGTGACCTCCCAAACACTGGAGCGTCTAAGCGATCAACTCTCACTGGGATTGAACAATCAGCTTGAAAAAGAGCGTTCTACCGCATTGCGTTATGCTCTGATCCTCTCTCAAAATACCGCGCTGAGCGATGCGCTGGAACAAGAGGACGAGGACAAAGGATTCAAGATTCTCTCGGAGGTGATGGAGTCGATCAAGCTCCATACCGACTCCTTGATCCGATCTCAAATCATCACCTCTGATTACATTATCTTCGCCCGCAGTTGGGATAACTCGTATGCGGGGATGCCGCTGGATTACCATCGTCCCGATTTGCTCTATTTTCAAACCCATAAGAATCCCCGTTCCGCTATCGAAGTGGGGCGAAAGTTGGGAGTAAAAGCAACCGTTCCCGTCTATCACGAGAATAACATGATCGGATTTATCGAGGTGGTCTCTTTCTTTGAATCGACACAGGAGTATTTCGACCGTTTGGGGATCAATATGTATGTTCTGATGGACGCAAGGTTTTATGAGACAGCCGTTTTTATGCAAGAGAATCCTACTATCGCTAAAGAGTATATTTTGGCAAATCCAAAATACACGCAAAGTGATTTAAAGCTCTTAAACGGTGTTAATTATAAAGCCTTAAAAGCGGCTCGCGTTATTTTTAGCGGGGGGCGCTATCTCTTTTATGAACCGATGTTAAACGGTGAGGGGGAGACGATCGGGGCATTCGTCTTTTCACTTTCGCCTAAACAGATCAATACCTACGCCCATTCGGATGAAGAGGACATCTCCTTTTTGATCCATCTCTCCCGTAATGAACTGTATGATGTTATGGTTAAAAAAACATTGGACAAAGGGCAGTTTCAAAGCGTATACGACAAAGAACTTCTTTATCTCAAAGATACGGTTCCCTCCGAAGATCGGGAGCTCTATATGCAAGAGGCTAGAGAGAGGCTCAATGCGTATTCGAAAGAAGAGTTGATAGGTATACTGCTCGATTATAAAGTGACCAAAGAGATAAAGGGGGAGATCAGGTGAGAGTACTGCTGCTCGAAGATGAGTATATGTTACGGGTGAGTATCACCGAATTTTTGGAAGAGATGGGATACGAAGTGGTCGGATTCAGCAACGGAGAACGGGCGTTTGATGCGATCTATGAGACCCATTTTGATCTCTATCTTCTCGATGTCAACGTTCCGGGGATGAACGGGTTTGAACTGCTCCGTACGTTACGAAAAGAGGGGAATAAAACCCCTGCGATTTTTCTCACCTCGATGGTCAATGTGAGCGATTTGCAAGAGGGGTACAAATCGGGATGCTGCGATTATGTCCGAAAGCCCTTTGATCTTACCGAATTGCAAATACGGATTATGCATGCGCTCAAAAGCTTTTATCATGACGGCGAGAGTAAAATCGATTTCGGCTCCGATTTGATCTACGATACCGAAAATTTTACCTTGATGCACGCAGGGGAGAACATCGCACTCTCCAAAACCGAAAAGGAGATTTTTACGGTACTGCTGAAACATACCAATCAAGTGGTATCGGTCGAGATGTTCCAAGATGAGATTTGGGGTGAGTACGTCGATCCCGCCAACATACGGGTACAGATCAATAATCTGCGTAAAAAACTCCCCATCGAGATCATCCAAAATCGACGAGGGTTAGGGTACATCATTGAACGATAATCGCTACGCCCTCAAAAATGCTTTCGTCTATACGATGCTTTTTGCGGTACTGTTATTGGTGCCGACTTATTTGTATGTCACTTATATGAAATATGTTACCGAAATCCAATATGAGTTTAAACTCAAGAGGCAGTCGCATCTCATCATCCGTGCGATGGAGGAGTTTGATCCCAAAGAGAAGCAAAGTTTCGATTATCCGAGGTTTAGGACGTTTCAGTCGGGACTGTATGACATCCATTTTAATCCGATATTCACCTTGATAAAAGCTCCTCTCGATGAGCAAAAAGTGGGGTATCACATTCATGAGGGATATGCGTATCAAGTAGTGGCTCTGCCGGAGGGGCGTTATTTCGATGCATCGTATCTAGTCGTCGGAGGGACAATATCGTATGCACGGATCTATCAGGATGTGGTGATGATCTTGCTCGGGGTTGCCGCGCTGTTTTTTGTCCTCTCCCTCTTTTTCTTGGATCGGTTTGCATTGCCGTTTCAGCGCCTCAATAAACGGTTGGATCAGTTTATCAAAGATTCGATGCACGAGATCAATACCCCTCTTTCCATTATCAACGTCAATATCGACCTCTACCATCGTGCCAATCCGAGTAACAAATATCTGCAACGGATCAAAGCGGCGACGAAAACCCTCTCCACCCTCTATAATGATATGGATTATCTTATCAAAAACGAGCGACTCTCGTTTGAATACGAGCCTATCGATTTTAGCCGATTTTTGAGGGAGCGGTGTGACTATTTTCATGAAGTGGCGGCATTGAAAAACATTACGATTGAACCGAGTATCGAGGAGAAAATCGAGATCGTGTTTAATCCGACCCAATTACAGCGTATTATCGATAATAACCTCTCCAATGCAATCAAGTACTCGAATGAAGAGGGGAAAATCGAAGTGATATTGGAACGCAATCCTGAGAGCTGTATTCTTCGCTTTCGCGATGACGGTGTCGGTATCGAAGATGTGGGGCGCATATTTGAGCGCTACTATCGTGAGAATCAGGACAAAGGGGGATTCGGTATCGGGCTGAATATCGTCAAATCGATTATCGATAAAGCCGGAATCGAACTTCAAATCAATTCAGTTTACGGAAAAGGGAGTACGTTTACCTATACTTTTTATCCTCCTCTTTGTACATCCGCTTAATTTCAAAATTTTTACATAAATTTTACACTCCTGTCCTACAATGTTCCTCGAAAACCAAATAGAGGAGAGCCAATGCGAAAAGTAATCATGCTCGGTCTTGCTACTTTTTTAAGTGCAGCCGATTTATCGCAGGTGATTGAAAGTCCGGATGCGACGGCTATCTTGAAAAAAGATGCCCTTCCTGTAGCCAAACTATATACGATGCCCCAGGGGTGTGTTAGCGATGATAAAGCTGCCATCGCTCGCGGACAATACATTTTTCATAATCTAAACGGGAAAGATGCAAAAGAGAATCCACCTGAAGGGCTTACCCGATTACTAGCGGATGGAAAACCTAAACAAATGGGTAACTGTGTCGCCTGTCACAATATCGAGGGGGCAAAAGGGTACGGTAATATCGGACCTGATTTGAGTAAATACAAAGAACTTTATATGGACAGCGGTGTACGCAATCCTCAGTTCGTGTATCAAAAAATTTCCGATCCTCGTATCGATAATCCGAAATCAGCGATGACGGTTAATTTGGCAAATGGTTTAATGAACGAGCGTGAAGTGTGTGATTTGGTATCCTACATCACAGCAGTCAAAAAGTAAATTCAAGGAGTATTCAGATGGAAAGAAGATCATTTTTAAAAGGTTTTGGAGCAGCGGCGGCGTGTGCGGTAGCACTCCCTCAAATAGCAAGTGCGGCTGAGGAGAAAAAGTCAGCAGGTCCCAATGAGATGAACTATGAGACGGCGGTAGCGGCGATTACCGGCGGTAAAGCGTTGGTCGCATCGAGCAAAGTAAAAATGGAAGCCCCTGAAATCGCTGAAAACGGTGCAGTTGTTCCGGTAAAAATCAGTGTTGATAGCCCGATGAGTGCTAAAGATTACGTTAAAGCGATCCACGTATTGGCATCTAAAAACGGAAATGTTCGTTGTGCAAACATCTATTTGACCCCTGCTAACGGTGAAGCGTATTTCGGAACGCGTGTTAAACTCGGCGGAACTCAAGATGTTGTCGCTATCGCTGAGATGAGTGATGGAACGTTCCTCACCGCGAAACAAAACGTCAAAGTAACCATCGGCGGATGTGGTTGATTTGATCAACCTTTTAGCATAATTAACAAAGATAATAAGGACCTATATTATGAAAACATTGATCAAAATCAAACCAAAAGATTACAAAGTAGGCGATATTGTAAAAATCGACTTTATGGCGATGCACCCGATGGAAACCGGTATGCGTAAAAACAAAGATACGGGTGTGTTGATCCCTGCTGAGTACATCGATGAAGTTAAATTTTCTTTTAACGACACACTGATTACGAAAATGGTGATTTGGGAATCGCTCTCGGTTAACCCTTTGATGTCTATCAGTTTCAAAGTGCCGGGTGCGGGAACACTCAAAGTGGTTGCGAAAGACAACAAAGGGCAAAGTGTCGAGACGACCAGTGCCATTACTCCAAAAGGATAAATCATGCGTACGTTATCAATCACGACGGCATTGGTGTGTTTAGCACTTTTGAGTTCAGTCAATGCGGAAGAGAAACTCAGTATGTCGGATGCGGATAAAGCGATGTATGCGGAACTACTCGAAAACAATCCGGCAGAGATGGAAGTGGGAGAGGGCGAAGCGCTTTTTAACTCTTTGATCGGAACTGCTGCTTATGCCAAAATGTTGGGTGTCAAAGAGAAAGATTTGCCGAAAACGATCGCAGGATTTCCTCGTGTTGTTAAAGCGGCAGGTAAAGTAGTTACTTTGTCTCAATCGCTTCAAATGGCATTGGCTGATCAGGGCAAACCTGTCTCCAAATTGGAAAGTCCTGAAATCGTTAAAATGAGCGCGTATGTCAAATCGTTGGCGAATGGTCAAAAAACTGCTATCGATGTCAAAGCGAATCCTCAAATGAAAGAGATGATGGCTCTAGGAGCGCAAGTGTTTGAAGAGCGTCGCGGCGGTCGCGGACTTTCGTGCAACAATTGCCACAGTGCCGACATCGTCGGGCAACGTCTCCGTATGCAACCGCTCCCTGATTTGGGTGCAAAAGTGACGGCAGCGGCGGGAACATGGCCGGCATATCGTATGACACAGGGACAAATGGTAACTTTGGATAAACGTATGCAACAATGTATGGAAAATGCCCTTTTGGCGAAAATCCCTCTCGGGTCACGTGAGATGGTAGCGCTAGAAGTGTATGTCACCAACAAAACCAAAGGCAACGCGATCCAAATTCCCGGTTTGAAACGTTAAGGGGGAGAGAATGGATTTATCACGAAGAGACTTTTTCCATATCGCCGCCGCTCTTGGGATCGGATTACCGGCTGTTGCCTCTGCAGCAGCAGGTCCTAAGCGTATTGACGAAGTAGGATTAAAAGATATTTACAGCTTCAACGCGAAAGGGAATGTGACGCTGTTGCATATCTGTGATATGCACGCCCATATTAAACCGCTCTACTGGCGTGAACCATCGACATTGATCTCGGCTCCGAATTTGACGGGTACACCGGGATTTTTGTGCGGTGAGTCGTTTTTAAAACATTACGGAATGCAGGGTAAAACCTTGGATGCCTATTTCGATACGTTTATGAATTTCGACTCTCTTGCCCATAAATTCGGAAAAATGGGGGGGATTTCACATATGAAAACCCTCATCAACCACGTCAAAAAAGAGCGTGGTGCCGATAACGTATTGCTCCTTGACTCAGGGGATACGTGGCAGGGGACGGGCGTTGCCCTTAAAACGACCGGTGAAGCGATCGTAAAAGCCCAAAATTACCTCGGTGTAGACGTTATGGTCGG
Source organism: Sulfuricurvum sp. (assembly GCF_036279695.1). Lineage (GTDB taxonomy): Bacteria > Campylobacterota > Campylobacteria > Campylobacterales > Sulfurimonadaceae > Sulfuricurvum. Next base: position 41,050 of record NZ_DASUIQ010000103.1, on the reverse strand, counting down.
TCACTGGGAATTTACCTACGGTAAAAAACGGGTCAAAGAACTCATCGAGATGTTGAACGCAAAATTTATCGCTCAAAATGTTATCGGCGATGATTCGTTTGCCGATGATTTTGAAGAGTCGATTTTTGAACCCTACACGATTATGGAACGCGGCGGAGCGAAGATCGGTATTATCGGTCAAGCGTTTCCGTTTACCTCTACGGCAAACCCGAAAGAGTTTACCCAAGGGTGGAGTTTCGGTTTACGTTTAGATACGCTTCAAACGTATGTGGATAAACTCCGTAAAGAGGAAAAAGTGGACTGTGTCGTTGTCCTCTCCCATGATGGTTTCAGTGTTGACCAAGAGGTTGCTCGCCAAGTCAAAGGGATCGATTTTATCCTCAGCGGACACACCCATGATCCCTCACCGCGACCGAGCGTTATTAACGGTACGGTAATCATTATCGCGGGAAGCCACGGTAAATATGTGGGACGGCTTGACATCGACATCCAAAATCACAAAGTCAAAGGGTATGAGTACAAACTCATCCCTGTAGCCTCCAACCTGATCCCTGCCGATCCTGAGGGTGAAGCGTTGGTCAAAGAGTTGTACTCACCGTATGATTCTGAACTTTCCGAAGTGTTGGGGATTACGAAAAACACGTTGTTTAAACGCGATACCTTCCACTCGACATTCGATCAGCTGATCAATGATTCGATCATCGATGCGATGGATTCGGATATTTCATTTACTCCGGGGTATCGTTGGGGAACCACGGTTTTGGAGGGTGATTCGATCACGATGGATCACGTCTATGATATGACGGCGATCACCTATCCGAACGTCTATACGTTCGAGCTAACGGGAATGCATATCCGCACCCTTCTTGAAGATATTGCGGATAACGTCTTTAATGCGAATCCTCTCTATCAACAAGGGGGCGATATGAGCCGTCTCGGCGGTGTGACCTATGAGATTCGTGTCGGTGCGCCGAGCGGTAAGCGTATTACCAACATCTTAGTTGGGGGGAAACCTCTGAGTGATTCGAAAGTGTACAAAGTCTCTTCATGGGGCGGTAATTTGCAAAATGCGGGATCAAACCTCAAGGAACAATTGACTCGTCCGGTGTATGATGTTACATCTGCGTATATTCGCCGTCAGAAAAATGTGAACATCAGCGGTAACAGCAATGTCCGTATCATGGATTATGATTGTGGATGTCCGAAAAAAGGTGCGAAAGGGTGCTAAGCACTCTTTTGTAAATCAATCAAACTTAAGGAGTTAGGAATGAAATTAGTTAAACTCAGTATGGTAGCAGCTGCTACTTGTTTATTGGCAACGTCGGCGCATGCGCTCAAAACGGAAGATCGTATCCTCAAAGCGAATTACCAAGTAGAATACACAAAAACACCGGGTGATGTAGAATCAATCGGTGAAATGTTGACAAAGGGTGACGTATACGGACGTCTTCGCTCAAATGCATTTTGGTGGGATTGGGATAATGAAAGTGCTGCGGTTCAAGATAACAACATGTGGGGTCTCGGCGGTAGTTTGGTATTTAAATCCGGATTTTATCACGGTTTCGGAACCACTGTAGGATTCTATGGAACAGCTCCAATGCATGAAAATAATACATTGGGAACCGGTACTACAAACTTCGGTAAAGCGGGTAAAGATACCTATCATACTCGTGCTGATGGTAGCGAAGGCGGAATCGGTGTTGTTGCGGAAGCGTACGGTGAGTTCAAAGCAGGTAAAACGGATGTCAAAGTGGGGCGTCAATTGATTGATAGCATTATGATCGGATCTAATGATACTAAAATGGTTCCACATACTTTCGAAGCGGCTATGATCGAAAATAAAGATATTCCTGATACGGCAATTCGTGCCGGCTATATCATGGCTGAAAAACTTCGTGACCATCAAACGTTTCACAGTGTTATCGCCTATACAAAATATACGGGCAATGATGATTCAGGTGTTCATAAAGGTTTGACACCGGCTAACATTCGTTCAAGAGGGAAAGGTGATGTCGATCCTGAGATGGTATTGGTAACGGCTTCTAATAAATCGATTCCTAATCTAAAACTCGACGGTGAATATATAGCGTTGGACGGATTTTTTAATACCGCTATTCTTGAAGCCAATTATCAAATCAAGCTAAACGATGCATGGACGCTAACTCCGGGGATCCGTTACCTTCGCCAAATGGATGATGGTGCCGGAAAAATCGGTGGTGCTTCATTAGCCGGTAGTGTTACTGCCGCAAATGCCGCATCAAAAGGGTATACCGTTGGTGATAATGTAGACGGAAGTATCATTATGGCGCGTTTAGTAGCGGCAAGCGGACCGTTGGAACTCTCAGCAGGGTATTCAAAAATTGCGGATGATGCCGACATCATTGCTCCGTGGCGCGGATTCCCGACGGGTGGGTATACCCGATCAATGGCACAAGTTGACTGGATCGCTAATACCAAAAACTGGGCAGTAAAAGCGGTTTATAATTTTGATAAAGCAGGATTGGTTCCGGGACTATTGGTTGCAGCAGACTATGAAAATATGAATTTCGATGATAAAAAAGCATTTACATCAACATTTACGGATCGTAATATCCTTCACATAGATGCAACACAAACATTCAAATCGCTTCCAAATACAGAGTTTAAATTCCGTTTTGCAACAGTTGATGCAGATCCGGCATATACCAGTGCAACGGTTCAATCGAGTGTTGATAACAACTCATACAACGAATACCGTTTCGAAATTAACTATCTTTTCTAAAGGCTGAGTGATGAGAGCGTTGTTGGGAACTTTATTGCTAGCCGTGACGAGTTTGAGTGCGTATGATTACGCCCTTAAACCGGTACGTGTAACTCCGGATGTCCATTGCTTTTTCGGCAAACCGGAGATTATGGATAAAACCAACAACGGCAACATCGTCAACAGCTGTTATATCGATGCAGGTGAGGGGTACGTCGTCGTCGATACGGGTCCCTCATACGCCTATGCAGAGTCCGCGTATAACGCAATGAAAAAAATCAAATCCCTCCCCGTTAAACTCGTTATCAATACCCATATCCATGATGATCATTGGCTGGGAAATAACTATTTTACCGAGCAGGGCATTCGTATTTTAGGAACTGATGATTTCAAGGTAAGTGCGGATATGAGCGAGCCTACCCGAATGCAAACCTATATCTCTCCCGAAGCCTACGCTAAGACTAAACCGACGATGCCGACCGAGATGATCAGCACCGATACGACCCTCAAAGTTGGGAATCAAACGTTGGAGTTGAAAATTGCCAAACGCAAAGCCCATACGGTAAAGGATATGGTGGTATATGTTCCGACATCCAAAGTATTGATTGCCGCCGATTTGGTCTTTAATGATCGACTCCCCTCCGTTAGAGGCGGAGACATCAACGGATGGATAGAGGCACTGGATGATTTGGATAAACTAGGTGCGGTGCATGTGGTGGGTGGACACGGAGAGCGAACGGATAAAAAAGCCGCAACTATGACGAGAGAGTATTTTACCCAGATGCGCACCGAGATCCGCTCAGCGATAGCCGAGGGGCTTAGTATCGATGACACTATCAAAAAAGTGACGATGGACGGCTATAAAAAATACAAGCTTTATGAAGGGACACATCGTCATAATGTCGAAGCTTCGTATAGGGTTTTAGAGTGGGAATGATGATGAAACGATTAGCTTTTTTAGGGTGTTTATTCTCTACCATTGCCTTTGGTGATGTCCGTTTTGCGGAACCTGTTCCCTCTATCGAAAAACCGCGTGAAGTCGTCATGGGGATCAGTCACGGAGATGATGAATCGATCCATCACGGTTTGAGCACCGCGAATAATGTCCTCAAATTTTACGGACCCGAAAAGATTCATTTACGAATTGTCGCCTATTATCACGGTATTCGTACATTGCTCAAAAGTGAAAAAGAGATCGCGGTGCGGGTTCGTGCATTGCAACAATACGGTGTCGAATTTGTCGCCTGCGGCAACACGATGGAGACGAAAAAGATCAAAGAAGATCAATTAATCGAAGATGTCGAGATTGTTTCTGCAGGGATTGCCGAAGTGATCGAACGCGCCACTGAGGGCGCATTTTACATTCAACCTTAGGAGTTACAACATGAAAATTCTTCTCATGAGCATATTAGCGGGATTCTTATCCCTTTTTGGCGGTGATCTTCACCTTTTCAGCGTTCCTAACGCAGATGGCAAATACAACGCATCTGTTGTAGAAAAAGCGTTAGAGGCAAACGGTTTTGTGATCTCTGCCAACAGCGAAATGAACGGTCCGTTTATGAAACAGTTCTCTCAAAGCGACTTTAGCCAGTTCAATCTCTTAACGGCGTATCATAAAGTACACGCGGAGAGTTTAGTAAAAGCTCATCCTGATGCGGGAATTTTTGTCCCGATGGGATTCGGTATCTATCAACGTAGTGGTGAAAAAGAGTTGCACGTATCTATTCTTACCGCCGCCGCCATGACAAAAATCGCCGGCTTTAAAGCTAAAGAGTTTGCATTGATCGAAAAAGAGGCTCTCTCATCCCTCAAAAAAGCGTTACCGAATGCGAAGATCACTATGAGCGAAACCTCACTTCCTGCCGAGGGTAAACTACTCAGCCGCTATGTTAAAGCAAGCAGTAGCGAGAGTTGGAAAAGTGACAAAGAAGAGACCGAGATGATGATCGAAGACGGTTTGAAACCTGCCGGTTTTGTGATGTCCAACTTTACCGACTATAACTTTGCTCTCGGCGAAAAGAGCCCGTTTGATTTTTATGATACCTATTCGATCTGTAAACTAAAAGTGATCTATACGGTAGCCAAAACACGTCCGGAAGCGGCGGCATTTGCTCCGTGTACCTTGATGGTGTATAAGAAAAAAGATGCGAATGAAATCGTTATGGGATTTCCGGGTGTGTATAACTGGATGAGCAGTGCTCGTGTTAATGACCCTGAAGCAAAAGCCGTGTTAGTACAGGCACAAAAAGATTTTGAAACGGTTCTGCAAAGTACGGTTGAATAAAATAAAGCATCATTTAACTTTTTCTTAAACTTAATCCTCTTATACTGAGCAGCAGCGAGGTATAAGATGATCAAAACTCTTTTTACTATCTTTTTTATAGTGAATATTCTTTTTGTTTCTTGCTGGGGGCAATCTGAGTCAAATGGCAAACCAACTGCTGTTATCGGCGTTTTGGCATTTCGTTCCAAAGCCGATACCCTCAAAGAGTGGCAGCCCTTAGCCGCTTATCTGAGCACAAAAATTCCGACACACCGTTTTTCTATTCGTCCTCTTACGTATGCCGAGTTCAATGAAGCCGCCGCAGCGGATAAACTCGATTTTATGTTTACCAATCCCGAACACTATATCTATCTCTCCGCGAAATACGGGGCGAGCCGGATGGCAACGCTCATTCGTGCGAATATCGGCGGAGAAGAGTTAACCCAGTTTGGCGGGGTGATTATCGCACGCTCTGATCGTAAAGAGATTCAAACGTTGAGCGATTTACGGGGTAAAAATATTGCCGCCGTGGATGAACTCTCTCTTGGAGGCTATTTAGCTCAGCGTGTATTGCTCAAAGAAAACGGAATTGATATAGTCGAGGAATCGAGTGTCCAATTCACCGATATGCCGCATGACAAAGTGGTCTATATTGTCGAAAGCGGTTCGGCGGATGCGGGGTTCATTCGCACGGGTGTATTGGAAAAAATGGTAAAAGAGGGGAAAATCGATCGCCATGATTTCAAGATTATCCACCGAATAGGAAATTTTCCTCAGGCGCTTTCCACACCCCTTTATCCCGAATGGCCGTTTGCCTCGTCCAAAAAAACGGATCGCTATTTGGCAAACAAGGTTGCAATCGCACTGTTGAATCTCCCTTACGGTTCGGAAGTGACCAAAACAGCAGGATATTACGGATGGAATATCCCCCTCTCGTATGAAGATATTCGGATGATGATGCAGGAACTTCGTCTAAAGCCTTACGACACCGCACCGGAATTTTCACTTAGTGATGTTATTCAACGCTATGGACTCATTGTCATTGTATTGCTTAGCGTGGGGATCGCTCTATTGATATTTTTGTTTGCGAATATGAGAGGTTTGGCGAATCGGTTGCGTTTTAAATCGGAGTCATTGGAAAAACAAATGGCCCTTATCCAAGAGCATGAGAAATCTCTTCGACGTGCCGCCGGTGTGTTTCATAACTCCCGAGAGGGGATTGTCATCACCGATCCGAATAAGATTATTATTGAGGTGAATGAAGCGTTTTGTGAATTGACAGGTTATACGCGAGAGGAATCGATTGGACAAAAGCCGCTGATATTGCGTTCAGGGACACACGACAAAGAGTTTTACGATCAGCTGGATGAAGCGATCAATACGACAGGGACATGGCGCGGTGAGATATGGAATAAAAAAAGAAACGGTGAGTTGTACGCGGAGTTTTTACGTATCGATACGGTACGGGGAAAAAATGGAGAAGTGGAAAACTATATCGGTATTTTCAGTGATATAACCGAGCATAAACAACGCCAAGAACAGCTCCATCATATGGCGAATTATGATCCGTTGACCAATCTCCCGAACCGTCACCTCTTTATGACGCTGGCAGAACAAATACTATCATTCTCTAAACGGAAAAAATCCAAAGCGGTCGTCTCTTTTCTCGATTTGGATGGTTTTAAAAACGTGAATGACGAGTATGGGCATGATGTGGGAGATAACGTTCTGCGTCAAGTCTCCCACCGTTTGGAAAAAGAGCTGCGTCAAAGCGATGCGATTGCCCGTATCGGAGGAGATGAGTTTGTCATCGTTTTTTGTGATGTTAACTCGATAGCTGACGTTCAGCCTCTTCTTGAACGCATATTGAATACGTTAAGAGAACCGTTTTTGGTGAATGGGAACTTGATGAATATCGGAGTAAGTATAGGTGCCGCATTTTATCCCGACCACGGAGAAGAGATTGAGAGTCTCGTTCGTCATGCCGATGCGGCAATGTACCGTTCCAAAGAGAACGGACGCAACAGAATAACCTATTTCGATCAAGAGAAAATGGGGAGAGACGTGTTATAATCTCCATATTTCCGCCTGAACATAGGCACGTTAGAGTATTTATGCCTTTATCCCTGATCGATACCTCTCGTCATATCGTGTTAATTGCCCATATCGATCCCGATGCCGATTCGTTGGGGTCAGCGTGTGCTTTTTACTCTCATCTGATTCGGACGCATAAAAAAGTGACCCTTTTCTGCGCTTCCGAGCACATCGATCCGAATCTCGCTTTTATACCGTGGTTTGAAAAATTCACCCACCGTTTTCCGGAAGATGCCGATTGTATGATCAGCTTTGATTGCGGCAGTTATGCTCGGCTTGGAGTTGACAGAGCGTTGCCGCTGATTGTCTTTGATCATCATGAGAGCAATAACGGCTACGGAACCCACACGATATTCAATACCGATGCGATCAGTACGACGGAAGTCGTTTATGAGTATTTTGTTGCCAACGGTGTAAAAATCAATGGTAAAATAGCGACGGCACTTTATGCGGGACTGCTTGACGATTCGAAATGTTTCCGTGCGAGCGAATGCAGTGCCAAAACATTTGCGATGGCACACGCATTGAACGAGTTAGGTGCCGATCACGCGCTATGCTGTGAGTGGCTTTTCAGACGTCGTTCGCTCTCTTCGCTTCGAGTGCGCGGATTTTTGCTTAAGCAGATGACATTATTAGCGGATGGACGGCTCGCTTTGTTTGAGGTTCCCCTCTCACTGTCGGAAGAGAGCGGGGCGAGCGTAGCAGAGTGCACGAGTGTTTTGGATGAGGCTCTGGAGATGCGATGCGTCCAAATCTCACTCATGATTATCGAACGTCCTAATGGCGGTATCAAGCTCTCTTTGCGTAGTGAGGGGCTGATCAATGCGGCAAATATGATGACCCCTTTGGGCGGCGGCGGACATGCCAAACGTGCCGGTGCCGTTTTAAGAGAAGAAAATCAAAACAAACGTGTCAAAGATTTAATAACCATGATAACAAAGGAGTTGGTGTGAGAAGAGGCCGAAATAATTCGGGAATAGTCGGATGGATAATAGTCGTAGCGGTATTGAGCGCATTAGGTTTTATGGCATTTTCGCCTCTTTTTGAGAGAGATGAGCCGAAAGTGACACTATCTCAACAAGGGTACTGGAATTTTAGAGATCCGATCCATGTTAGTGTCGAAGATGCAAGCGGATTGAAATCCTTTAAAGCGACCCTTTCAACACCGCATGATGAGTGGGTAGTCGCTGATCAAAATACGCCGTCAAAAGTCACCAAACAATCGTTTGATATTCTCCCTCCCAATGGGGTTCGACGTGTTGAAGCGACATCTATTGTCCTTAAAATCGAAGCGACGGATAACAGTTTGTGGGGACTTTTTATGGGGAATACCTATAAACAAGAGATCACCTTGGTAATCGATCAGCGTCAACCGCTCCTTTCCATTATCGCCAACTCCTATAAAATCCAAAAAGGGGGCTCGGCAATCGTTATTTTCAAAGCGGAAGATGCGAATATGGAGAGTTTGAAAATTCAGACCAATTTCGGGAAAACCTTTACCGCACAGCCGTTTATCAAAAAGGGCTATTATGCCTCTTTGCTCGCTTGGCCGGTTCAAGAAGCGAGTTTTAGCGCTACGGTCGTTGCCCGTGATAAAGCAGGAAATGAAGCCAAAAGCGGTATCCCTCTTCGTCTCAAAGATCATGTTTACAAAGTATCGAATATCGAACTTAAAGATCAGTTTTTAGACGGTAAAATCGCTGAACTCGCCAATACCTATGAGCAAACGGCAGGGGTAGATGATCGGTTGCAGCAGTTTAGTATCATCAATGAAAAAGTGCGCAGTGATAATGAAAAAATCATTCACGATATTACCTCAAAAGTCTCGACCAATTTGGTGAGTGATTTCCAACCTGCTCCGTTTTATCCGCTAGTAAACGGTCAAAAGGTGGCTGATTTCGGGGATCACCGTATCTACAGTTATCAAGGGAAAGAGAACCTTTCCAATGCCTACCATATGGGGCTTGATTTAGCGAGTATCCACATGGGAGTGATCACGTCATCCAACGGGGGGAAAGTAGTATTTGCTCAGAATAACGGCATTTACGGAAATCTGCCGATCATTGATCACGGCTTTGGGCTTTATACCCTTTATGGACATTGTTCGGAGTTGAGTGTTCAAGAGGGAGACAGTGTTGCAGGGGGGCAGCAAATTGCTAAAACGGGTCTGAGCGGATACGCGATGGGAGATCACCTCCATTTTGGAATATTGGTACAGGGGATTGAGGTGCGTCCGGAAGAGTGGATGGACAGTAAATGGATCAGCGATAATATTACCAGTGTCGTTGATAACGCCAAAGTTATCATTAACCAACGCTGAAACACGCTATAATTTCTCTATTAGTTTAAGAGCGAGGGAAACACCCATTATGATGCAAACAACGATAGGTAAAAGTGTCGAACTCGTAGGGATCGGTTTGCACCGAGGCTCTCCCGTTAAACTGCGACTTGAGCCTTTAGGTACCAACAGCGGGATTGTTTTTTATCGCAGTGATGCGGGGGTATCGATCCCGCTTATCCCTGAGAACGTCGTTGATACCAAAATGGCAACGGTCATCGGGCGTGAGGGGGTTACGATTTCAACCATCGAGCATATGCTCTCAGCAATTTACGCGTATGGTATCGATAACCTTCGTGTTATTGTCGATGCGGATGAGGTTCCGGTAATGGACGGCTCATCCATGAGCTTTTGTATGCTTCTCGAAGAGGCAGGGATAGTTCCTCAAGATACCCCTAAAAAAATCATGCGGATCAAAAAAGAGGTGATTGTTCAGGAAGGGGATAAGTATGTGAAACTGATCCCCTCCAATGACATGAACTACGATTTCACAATCAAATTCTCCCACCCCGTTATCGATCAGCAAAGCTATGTTTTAGCCTTTACCAAAGAGAACTATAAAAAAGAGATCGCCCGCGCACGAACGTTCGGATTTGTCCACGAAGTGCAGTATCTCCGTTCCAAAGGGCTTGCCCTTGGCGGAAGTTTGGAAAATGCGGTGGTATTGGACGATAAAAAAGTCCTTAACCCCGAGGGGCTTCGCTTCGGCGATGAGTTTGTCCGTCATAAAATCCTCGATGCGATCGGGGATATGTCGTTGATCGGGATGAACTTTATCGGCAACTACGAAGCGTTCGCGGGGAGCCATGATCTCAATCACAAATTGACGTTGGAGCTTCTCAAAGACCCCGCCAATTATGAGATCGTCGAACTTGCGTACGCAGAGTCCAAAGAGTTGGCCAAAGCGTATGCATGACGCCCTCGTCGTCGCGCTGAGTTCTCCCGTTCTTATCGGCGTTTACAAGGACGGCTCTCTCATCGAAGAGATACGTGATGATGGGATGAGCTCGGATGTGTTGGCAGAGATATTTGATGATTTGTTGAAGCGGTATACGTTTGAGCATTTTATCTATGCCAAAGGACCGGGGAGTTTTATGGGGATCAAGGTCACCTATCTTTTTCTCAAAACCCTCAGTATCACGAAAAAAGTTCCCCTTTTAGCAACGGATGCGTTCTTTTTTAACCAAAATAGCCCCATCAAAGCGTACGGAAAGCTCTATTTTGTTAAAAATAGCACAGAAATTGAGTTAAAGCCGCTGACCTCACCGGAGAGTGTTGCTTTTGAACTCCCAAAAACTATCGATTTAGAAAAATTTGATTCGGACAATCTCCCCTATTATGGGATTGATGCCGTAGGATAAGGAAGCCGTTTGTTCGTTAGTGTACCTGCAACGAGTGCCAATTTAGGACCGGGATTTGACTCATTGGGTCTTGCCGTCGATTTACGTAACCAAGTCGAATTGGTTCCGTCACGATTTTTTGCCGTCTCTATCAAAGGGGAGGGGGAAAACAACCCCCGCCTCAAAGGGAACAACCTGTTCGTCTCGATTTTCAACGAACATTATCGCCGTCTCACCCAAAAACGGCAAAATTTCAAATTTACGTTTTACAACCAAATCCCGATGTCACGCGGTTTAGGGAGCTCTTCAGCCGTCATCGTGAGCGCGATCAGCTGTGCCCATGAAGCGGCGGGGGTAAAAGTCTCCAAACGCCGTATTCTCAACCACGCACTGGTGTATGAGTCTCATCCCGATAACATTACGCCTGCGGTTATGGGTGGATTTAATTCGGCGATGGTGGAGAAACAAAAAGTGTTCTCCCAGCAAAAACATCTCCCCGATTATCTCAAAGCGGTCGTTGTTATCCCTAACAAACCGATCTCAACGGCTAAATCGCGCACGACCCTGCCTAAATCGTACAGTAAAGAGAACGCCGTGTTTAATCTCTCTCATACGGCGGTGACGGTCGGGGCATTTTTTAATGAGGATTGGGAGATGCTTCGTCTTGCAACCCAAGATCGGTTCCATCAAAAAGTGCGGATGAAAATGTTGCCGGAACTCTTTGCCGTCCAAAAAATGGCGTACGATAACGGGGCATTGATGTCGACATTGTCGGGCAGCGGCTCGACTTTTTTCAACATGGTCTATGACCAAGACGCCCAGATGCTCGCCGATAAATTCAAATCTGAATTCACCGATTTTGAGATCAAAATTTTGGGGTTTGACAACGACGGTTTAGTTGTCGAACGATAACTAAGAAAGTATTGGATATAATGGCGCAAAAGTTACATCAGCCTATCCGCATGTGCGTGGTATGTCGTGAGCGCTTTGCTCAAGTAGCACTTTTACGTCTTCAATGTCGCAACGGGTTATTGGAACCTTATGCGAACGGAGGGAGAAGTTTTTATATGTGTCGATCGTGTGTTGACCATAAGAAAACTCCGGGTCAGTTGTCCCGTCAATGTAAAAGCGGCGCTAGCATAGAGCTGATGAATCGGTTAAAGGAGATCATCGTTAATGATGGATAAAGTTAGAGTTCATGAAATTGCCAAAGAGCTTGGTATCAATTCAAAAGAGGTAGTGGACAAAGCAGCTGCAATGGGGCTCAATGTAAAAACTGCCTCAAGTTCGGTTTCGATCGAAGAAGCTGAGCAAATCATGAACTATATCATGAGCGGGGCATCGACGGAAACGGCGGCACCCAAGTCCTCCCCAAAAACACCTATCGCAGAAGAAACTCCGGTTGTTGCAGTAGCAGCTGTTGAGAGTATCAAGGTAGCACCGGTCGCCGAAGTAAGTGAAGAGAATACGGATGTCGTAGCTCCGGAAGAGGAAGCACCGAAACGTTCTGGGCTAAAAATCGTCAAGAAAAAACGTCCTCAGGAAGAAGAGTTTGTTGCTCCTGTACGTCATGAGAACACTCCGGTTTCGAGTTACGGAAAACTCAGTGAGCAAGCTCAACGTGAGTTAGAAGCGAAACGCTCTAAAAAAGCTCAAAGCAATAACGCTCCGGTTCAGAAAAAAGATCAAGGGGTACGTCTTGACATTTTCGGCGGCGGGATCTCTGACATCTCTATGGACTACGAAGAAGATCAAGTCGTATTGATGGATTTCAACGATCTGGGTGCTTCGTTGCCGCCTGAAGAAGAACAAAAACCGAAAGAGAAAAAGCCGATCGGTCGTAATTCAGGTAAAAAACAAGGCTCTAACCGCAATAAACCGCGTCAAGTATCTCGTGAAGCTCGCAAACGTTATACCAAAGATGCAAAAGAAGATGAAGTAATTACTCATGTTGAGATTGCGGAAGATGTGCGTGTTTATGAATTTGCAGAAAAAGTAGGGCAAAGTATCTCTGCGGTTATCAAAGTTCTTTTTGACCTCGGAATGATGGTGACCAAAAATGACTTCTTGGGCAAAGACGAGATCGAAATCTTGGCAAGTGAATTCGGTGTCGAAGTAACGACTATCGATCCGAAAGATGCCTTTAACCTTGAGAGTGCATACGATGAAGAGCATGAAGACAGTGAGGGTGCGGTAGAGCGTCCTCCGGTTATTACGATCATGGGGCACGTTGACCACGGTAAAACCTCTCTTCTTGATGCGATTCGTAATGCCAAAGTAGCGCACGGCGAAGCGGGCGGAATTACGCAGCACATCGGTGCCTACTCGGTTGAACAGCACGGTAAACTGATCACATTCCTCGATACTCCGGGGCATGAAGCGTTTAGTGCGATGCGTTCTCGCGGTGCACAGCTCACCGATATTATCGTCATCGTTGTTGCGGCGGATGACGGAGTTAAACCTCAAACCCGCGAATCGGTAAAACATGCGCAAGATGCGAAAGTTCCGGTTATCGTAGCGGTGAACAAAATGGATAAACCGGGTGCGAACCCTGATATGGTAAAAGCACAAATGGCGGAACTCGGACTTAACCCTACGGAGTGGGGCGGAGACGTCGAGTTTATCGGTGTATCGGCAAAAGCGATGACCGGTATCGATGAACTTTTGGAAGCGATCTTGCTTCAAGCGGAAGTGATGGAACTCAAAGCAAACCCTGAAGTTATGGCAAAAGCGGTTGTTGTTGAGTCTACGTTGGAAAAAGGGCGTGGACCGGTTGCTACCGTTATCGTTCAAAACGGAACCCTACACGTTGGTGACAACATCGTGTGCGGCGGTGCTTATGGGCGCGTCCGTGCATTGATAAACGACCGAAAAGCACAGCTTAGAGAGATCGGACCGAGTCAGACTGCCGTGGTTGTCGGACTTAGCGATGTACCGCCGTCAGGTGAAGTGATGATGGCGATGGAGAGCGATCGTGAAGCGCGTGAAGTAGCACAAAAACGTGCTGAGTATGACCGCCACCGCGAGCTTTCTCACAGTACGAAAACGACGTTGGATGAACTTGGTTCATTGATCGCTGAGGGTCGTTTGAAAGCCCTTAAAGTGGTTCTTAAAACAGACGTTCATGGTTCACTCGAAGCGATTAAATCGGCTCTTGCCGAATTGCGTAATGAAGAGGTCAAAGTTGAAGTGATCTCCAGCGGTGTCGGCGGTATTACCGAAAATGACGTCGCATTGGTAAACAACAGCGAAAACTGTGCCCTACTCGGGTTCAATGTCCGTCCGACGGGTAATGTCAACGCTATGGCAAAACAAATGGGTGTAGAGATCAAAACCTACTCTATCATTTATCAGTTGATCGACGATGTCAAATTGTTGCTCGGCGGTATGATGGCTCCGCAATTCCGTGAAGAAAATACGGGACAAGCGGAAGTACGTGATACGTTCCCTATGCCGCGCGGCGCCGGAACGATTGCAGGATGTGTGGTCGTTGACGGTAAACTCGTACGCGGCGGAATGGTTCGCGTTATCCGTGAGGGTGTCGTAATCCATGAGGGTGATTTGACCTCATTGCGCCGTTTCAAAGACGATGTCAAAGAGGTTACCAAAGGGTTCGATTGTGGTGTTGTCCTCAACGGCTATACCGATGTAAAAGTGGGTGACGTTATCGAAACCTTCAAAAAAATCGAGACTAAAGTAACCCTGTGACACCGGCACAAATCAAAATCAAGCGAACGGAGTCGATTCTCAAAGAGTTGATTCCTGAAGCGATCAGCCAGCTCTCCGATGCCCGTGTACGTGAAGTGGATGTTATTGACGTTCACTGCTCACGCGGTCGAAGCGATGCGAAAGTCTATCTCGATCCGCACGATTACACGCCACAAGAGCAAGCGGCATTTTTGAAACTGCTTGAAAAAGCCCGTCCTATCATCGAAGAGCACTGCATGAAAGATCAAGGGTGGTTCCGTAGTCCACGTATGACTTTTGTGTTTGATGATACCCTCAAACGAAGTCAAAATATCGAGGCACTGTTTGCCAAAATCGCCAAGGAGAAAAAAGATGAGTCTTGAATCTGACATCAAAAAAATGGTCGAATCGATCGGCTTGTCTCTTTACGATACGGCTGTTTTTAACGAAAATGAAAATACGATCTTCCGTGTCAGCGTGACCGCACCGGGCGGTGTGACACTGGATAAATGTGTTGAAGCGACCCATCTGATCTCTCCGTTGTTGGACGTAACCTCTCCTGTCGGCGGTGAGTACCGTTTGGAAGTGAGTTCTCCGGGGATTGAACGTAAACTCAAAACACTGGATCATTTTGCTCAATCGATCGGTGAAAAAGTCGTTTTTTCGACCATCAGCAAAGAAAAATACGACGGTGAAGTGGTTTCGGTTGAAAATGAAGAGATCACCATTAAAACCAAAGAGGGGGAAACACACAGTGTCCCTTTCCGCTCTATCAGCAAGGCTAAAACCTACTTCGAGTGGTAATGAAACCCTCAGACGCATATCATGCTATGTCCCTTGCCCTTGAAGCGGCGTGGGACTATCAACTCCTAACTTTCCCTAATCCTGCCGTCGGTGCAGCGTGTATATCTGCGGATGGTTTAATCCTATCACACGGTGCTCATAAAATCGCGGGCGGTCCCCATGCTGAAGTGTATGCACTGCGGGATGCTTACACACTCCTCAGCGGAGACAACACTATTGCCCAATGCGACGATTCCCACACTATACACGATTATCTCCGAACCCACAACAACGGACTTTTTAAATCGATTTCGATGGCGGTAACGCTGGAACCGTGTTCCCACAGCGGAAAGACCCCATCATGTGCACTCCTTATCCGAGATTTAGAGATTAAAGAGCTTTTTATTGCCTGCAAAGATCCTAATCCTGAGGCGGCAAACGGGGGCAAAATTCTCGAAGATGCAGGGATTAAATGTACTTTTGGGGTGATGGAATCTGAAGGGCAAAAACTATTAGAGCCGTTTATCCAGTGGCAAAATAATCCCTTTGTATTTTTTAAATGGGCACAGCGTTTGGACGGGACGATTGATAACGGAACGATCAGCTCAGAAATGTCTCGTGAACATGTCCACGCCCTTCGTGATAGATGTGATTTGATCGTGATCGGAGGCAACACGGTGCGACAGGATCGCCCGACGCTCGATGCACGCTTAGTAGAGGGAAAGGCTCCCGATGTGTTGATTTATTCGCATAATGAGGAATTTGATCGATCAATCCCCCTCTTTCATATCCCTAATCGTCACGTTTTTATTGCCGCTGATTTTGAGCGGATTAAAGAATACCGTTTGGTTATGATCGAAGGAGGTGCGGGGATGTTTGAGGCGAGTCGTGCTGTATGTGATTGGTATCTCAGTTACATTGCACCCAAAATCGGAGGCGGTTCACACACTCTTGGACGCGTTACAGAGGATTTTGAGGTTCTTAGCGCTAAAATCACCGATAATATTATCCTTTGGATGAAGAAAAAATAGGAACGTTTATGACCAAGCAAGAAAAAATCGTATCGATGTTCAATGATATAGCACCCACATACGATCGAGCCAATCGGGTGCTTAGTATGGGTGTCGATACCTTTTGGCGCCGCAGGGCGTGCGATTTGGCGTTTGGTTATTGCTCTACCAAAAATATCGATTCGATTGTCGATGTTGCGTGCGGTACGGGTGACATGATGGGCTACTGGAGCCGTCGTGCCGATAAAGCAGGGATTCGTGTGAGTGAAATCGTAGGGGTTGATCCTAGCGAGGGGATGGTCGGGGTCGGACGCGAGAAATTTCCGACGATGACATTTCATATCGCCCCTGCAACCGAGCTTCCAAAACCGGAAACTTCTGCGGATATTATCAGTATCTCCTATGGTATCCGTAACGTCGTCGAGCGACAAGCAGGATTGCGCGAGTTTAACCGTGTCTTGAAAGCCGGAGGATTGGTGGTAATCCTCGAATTTATGAAAAATGAAAATCCGTCCATGCTCGGAAAAGTGCGTGATTGGTACATGAACAATGTTCTCCCACGCATCGGCGGTTTGATCTCCAACAATTACGAAGCCTACCGCTATCTCCCCGATTCGATCGAGGGATTTTTGACCGTTGCCAAGATGAGAGGCGAACTCGAAGAAGCGGGTTTTGAGATGCTTTACACGAAAAGCTTTTCGATGGATATTTCGACATTGATGATTGCCCGTAAAAAGTAACTCGATGGCAACAACGCTCAGTGTCTCTTCTCTCAATGAGCAGATTAAGACGCTACTCGAAACCTCCTTTGAATTTGTCAGCGTCGAAGGGGAACTCTCCCGCGTGACCAAACACGGTAGCGGACACATCTACTTCACCCTCAAAGACAACGATTCCGCTATCAAATGTGTGATGTTCAAGGGTAATGCCGCACGACTCAAGTTCTCTCTCGAAGAGGGGGCGCATATCATCTTGCACGGGGCACTCAGCCTCTACAAACCGCGCGGTGAGTATCAGATCAATGCGTTTAGTGCCGAACCCTACGGGGCTGGGGCTTTGGCGGTAGCGTTCGAGCAGCTCAAACAAAAGTTGGAATCAAAAGGGTACTTCGACCCGACACGCAAAAAAAGCTTTCCTAAATTCCCCCAAACGATTGTTTTAGTCACCTCCGCGACGGGGGCGGCATTGCAGGACATGCAGCGCGTTGCATCGCATCGATGGCCGCTGGTCAAACTCATCGTACTCGATGTATTGGTGCAGGGCTCAAATGCGGCGGGACAGATTGCTGATGCTTTGCGTTATGCGGATACACTGAATGCGGATGCGGTCGTTGTGGGACGAGGGGGCGGAAGTATCGAGGATTTATGGGCGTTTAACGAGGAGATTGTTGCCGATGCCATTTTCGCCATGCAAACACCCGTAATGTCGGCGGTGGGGCATGAGATCGACTGGGTTATCAGCGACTATGTGAGCGATATGCGCGCCCCTACCCCGAGTGCGGCAATGCAGATGCTTCTCCCCGATCAAAACGAGCTATACCAAAGTCTCGATGAGCTTCGCAACAGTGCTTATGGAATGGTTGCACAACGACTGGAGCGCAAACGTGAACAGCTTCTCTCTATGCAGGAAGCGTTTAAACGTCACGGAGTAGAACATCGTTTGGAGGTTCAACGCGAGCTGGTCAAAGAGCTGCGGGAACGTTTGAACCGACAGATGATGCAGCGCTTAGAGCAAAGCCGCCGTGAGCTTTCCCCGCTTGTGGATCGACTAAACCAAAGCATCGAATCGACATTGCGACAAAAGCAGTTTATGATTACACAGCTCACCGACGGGTTCAATGCCAATCATCCTAAAAATAAAAACAAAAGCGGATTTGCGCAGATCGCCCGTGAGGGGAAAGTGATCGATTTGGATGAACTAAGTGTCGGAGAGCAGTTCGATGCGATGAATGATCATCGCATGGTAAGAGCGGAAGTGGTGGAAATTATTTCAATGTAACGGGTGGGAAGTACATGTGAGCCAAACTGGCTCCCTCCGCCGCGAACTGTTTTAAAAATTTGTCCATCGGGTCTTCTTTATTCCACACCGGCTCTTTAACTTTGCTCAGTGTTTCAACCCGTTTTTTGGCATCGTATTCGACGCCTATGCTATCGACTAAGCCTACTTTTTGGGCTTGGGCGGCGGTAAAGATATGGGCATCCGCATACTCACTGCTACGGTTTACATCAAGTTTTCGAGCGCGTGAGACATCGGCGACAAACATCGCATAGGTTCCGCCGATCACTTTGTCGAGTTCCGCCCGCTCGACATCGCTCCATTCACGGTCAAACGTACCCACTTGTTTATACGTTCCTGCATGGACGACTTGGGTTTTGACCCCCACTTTTTCCATGAGTCCTGAGATGTCGGCACCCTCCATGATCACGCCGATCGAGCCGATCATACTTCCCGGATTGGCGATGATCTCATTTCCCCAGATAGCGGAGTAATAGCCGCCGCTTGCCATGATTCCTGCGGCGTAGACGACGGTCGGTTTGGCTTCACTGAGACGTTTGATGGCGTAGGCGATTTCAACGGAAGGGGCAACGGCTCCGCCGGGGGAGTCGATGCTGAAGAGTACCCCTTTTACCTCTTTGTTTTCACGCGCTTCGTCAATCTGTGTGACGATAGAGGTCGCATCTAAAATCGGACCTGTTAGGGCGATTTTTTGGAGATTGTGGGGGGTGATACCGTCTTCGCCCGAGGGGAGGATAAGCCATAAAACGATGAGCACTAAGACGGTCGCTTTGAAATGCTCTTGGATAAATTTTAGCCCTCTTGCCAGACAGCTACCGATTGTTTTGATGATGTCCATCATTTGATTTTCTCCCCTTGGATATAGACCGATTGGATATTACGAGGCTGAGTAATCAGATGGATAGGCAGTTGCTCGTTGATCGGATAGTTCACTCGCATAATCAAGAAATCAGCATCGAACGTTGGGATGATTTTACCACAATTCAGACGCAATGCCTCCGCCGCATTTGCGGTGACGCTTTGCCACAGGGAATGGGCTAAGGAGACTAGATCATCCTGAGGGTGGATAAAAAGGGAAATTTTCATCTCCTCAAACAGATCGAGAGCATAGTTGGAACTGAGTCCGTCAGTTCCGCAAACGAAGGGGATATGGTGTTCCCCTAGACGGGCTAAGTCGAGCACACCGTTGCCCAGCAGTCGGTTGGAGATAGGGCAATGGATGATCGTGTGATTCCCCTCGGCGATGGTGGATAGCTCTTTGTCCGAGGCTTGAACCGCGTGGGTAAAGAGGGTGGGGGTGTCACGAAAATAGCTCAAAAACTCCTCGGCCGTATTGGCGGCTTGGGTCTGTTTGAGGAAGTTTTTGAAAAACGGTTCAAACGCTCCGCTGTTACTCTCCAACCATTCGCGCTCGGCGGTACTTTCCATGAAATGGGAGGTGACGCGAAGTTCTTTTTCACGGGCATATTTGAGGGCTTTTTGGATCAAAATACGGTGGACGGAGTAGGGGGAATGGATGGCGATAGAGGGGTAGAACCCTTCGCGCTTTAGCTCTTGGGAGGCAAAGAGACGCTCTTGGAAGTTTCCGTACAGGGCATCCGCCATTTGGGGATCTGAGCCGATAAGTTCGTTGAAATAGACCACTTTTTGAGGTGCTTTGAAGCAGGGAGCCAAATCGAACCCGTACGAACTGACCGCCCCGAACGCCGTGATACCGTTGGAGAGCATCGTATCGATGGCACGCGCTGTGCATTCATCGTCACATTCGTTGATCAGCTCATCACGCGCGGCGATAACACTGGAAAGCCACGGCATAAACTCGCCGTAGGTGAGGGTGGAACGGTTGGCGCTAAACTCCAAATGGACATGGGCATTGATAAGCCCCGGAACCAAAACCGACCCCTCTCCCAACTCTAAACATTGATCACTATAACGCTCACGGAGATCGTCGTTCGAGGCGACTTCCAAAATGGTTTTATCAAATACGATACCGTGATCACGGAGGATCACTCCGTCGGTAAAAATTGCATCACATAGAAAGATTTGCACATAGTCCCTTTAGTGGGTAATTTAAAAAAAAGAGAGTATAACATTCGGAGGGGAAAACTCCCTTTAGAGAGGAGATTTTTTCCCAAGATTTGAGCGATTTAGTTCCTTATAATATAGAACCCCTTATAATCTATCCTTAAAACAGAAATCAAGGTTTATCAATGAAAGTAGTCGTTATCCAAGGACCGAATCTCAATATGTTAGGAGTTCGGGAACAACAAGTATACGGACCGATGCGTTTGGAGCAAATCCATGCACAAATGAAAGAGGTCGCAACCCAAAACGGTATCGAGATCGAGTTTTATCAAAGCAATTTAGAGGGTGAGATTGTCGATCGTATCCAAGAGTGCTACGGCGATGCGGACGGGATTATCATCAACCCTGCGGCATACACCCACACCTCAATCGCGATCCGCGATGCGATCAGTGCGGTCAACCTTCCGACGATCGAAGTGCATATCAGCAACATCTACCGCCGTGAAGAGTTTCGTCAAAAAAGTATGACTGCTCCGGTATGTACCTCGTCGGTAATCGGTTTCGGACCGTTCGGATACCATTTGGCGATGGTGGGGATGATGCAAATCCTCAGTGAGATCAATGCGATGCGTCAAGCGCAAGCCGCAGCAGTGCAAGGTGCAGAAGAAGAGTAATGGCACTGCGCCGTACACTAGATGATAGACATAGTATCTATGTCGATCGCAATTTCCCCAAAACACTCTCCCAAAAAGAGGGGTACCGCTACCGAGTCACCTTGGGAGTGGGGGGAAATATCGGAGATGTACGGCGACGGATGAACCATTTGTGGTTCTATTTGCGACGATCGCCTCTTGTGTCGGTGCTTCGAAGCGGTGTGATTCTCACCAATCCCCCTTTCGGGTATCTGGCGCAGAGTGATTTTGAGAATACGGTGATCGAAATCGCGACATCGCTGCAACCCAGAGCACTGTTACGGTTGATTTGGCGGATTGAAAAGCGTTTTGGGCGGTGTCGCAGTTTTGCGAATGCGCCGAGGACGTTAGACTTGGATATACTATTCTTTGAGAAACGTTTTATTCGAACGAAAGAGTTGAGTATTCCTCATCCTCATTGGAGTGCGCGGGTCAGTGTGACGATTCCGCTTGGAAGTTTGGCTCGTCAGAGCGTACGGAGACGATATGAAAATCTTGACATTTAGCGGTGCTACCCCTGCCGAAGCGCTCAAAAAAGCGCAGTTGGAGGTGGGTGAAGAGGCGATGCTGATCGAAACGCGCGAAGTACAAAAGAAATCATTAGGTAAAAGTGCATTGTACGAAATCGTGGTCGGAGTCGAAGAGAATGCAACTCCTCCGGCGCCAAAAGCAAAGCAAAAGAGTGAAGAGCCGTTTATGAAGCAGCGTCCGTTGGCGCAAAAAAGCAGCGATGTTTTGTACAACATCTCCGAAGCGGCGAAACAGATCTCAAAAATCGCCGAAGTGACCGAGGAGGATCGCCCCTCTCGTCAAGCTCCTATGAGAGAGAGCGAAGACCTCAAACGGATCAAAGAGGAGATCGAAAAACTCGGCGACAAAGTCAAACTGATCCAAAACATGTTTTGGTCTGAAAAATCCCCCAAAACGACTGCCGCAATCCCACCTGAATTTGCCGAGATTTACCGTCTTGCCCAAGAGAGCGGTATGGATCAGGACCATTTGGATGAGATCATGCATCTTACGCTGGAGCATATGCCCTCCAAAATGAGAGAGAGTTCCGAGACCGTTAAGCGTTATTTCCAAGTCTTGATGCGTAAAATGATTCCCGTTCGGATGGAGAGTGCTCCGAAGTTAGGGAGTAAAAAAGTGATCATGCTCGTCGGTCCGACGGGGGTGGGTAAAACGACCTCTATCGCCAAACTCGCCGCACGCTTTTCGTATTTGCTGGAGAAAAAATACAAAGTAGGTCTCGTAGTGCTCGATACCTACCGTATCGGAGCGGTAGAGCAGTTGATGCAATACGCTCGGATGATGAAACTGGGGATCGAGACGGTCGTTGATCCTCCGGAGTTCTCAAGCGCTCTCAATGCGCTCCGCTATAGTGATTATATTTTGATCGATACGATGGGCTCCTCTCCGTATGACAAAGGAAAAATCGAAAAGATTTATGAGTGTCTTCGGGAGAACAATACCGAATATACCGTCGATGTCGTGTTGGTCATGCCAAGCTCGATCAAATACGATGATCTCAAAGCAACCTATGAGAACTTCGCTCCGTTGGGGATCGATACGATGATGTTTACCAAGCTCGATGAAACCAGAGGGTTCGGAAATATTTTCTCTCTCGTGTATGAGACGAAAGTACCGATCAGCTACTTCTCGGTCGGGCAGGAAGTCCCTGAGGATTTGGTAGCGGCGACCTCTGACTTTTTGGTCGATTGCTTGATGAACGGATTTAGCAGAGGTGAGCGTGTATGAACCATCAAGCTTCTAAACTTGAAGCCCTTGTTAACCAAAACCGAACCATAAAGGCGAAAAAAACCCGTTTTATCGCGATTACGAGCGGTAAGGGGGGGGTCGGAAAAAGTACGATCAGCTCCAATATGGCGTTTATCATGGCTAAATACGGGCTAAAAGTCGGGATCTTCGATGCGGACATCGGGTTGGCGAATCTGGATGTCATGTTTAACGTCAAAATCAAAAAGAATATTTTGCACGTTCTCAAAGGGGAAGCGACCGTCGAGGAGATATTGGTTCCGATCGGAGAGAATCTTGTCCTCATCCCCGGCGAAAGCGGTCAAGAGATTTTTAAATATGCCTCTGGTGGGCTGTTTGAACGGTTCATGGATCAGGCGAATGTATTGGATGATTTGGATGTGATGATCATCGATACGGGGGCAGGGATCGGAGAGCATATACAGCTCTTTTTACGTGCCTGTGACGATGTGATTGTCGTCACTGTCCCTGATCCGGCCGCGATTACCGATGCCTATGCGACGATCAAAGTCACCTCACGGCTGCGTGATGAGATCAATGTCATTATGAATCAGGTACGCTCCAGCAAAGAGGCTGAGTCACTGTTCGAAAAGATTCATAAAGTGGCAGCCGCCAATATCGGGGGATCGTTACGATTGAGTTACTTGGGACAGATCTCGAGTGATCCGAAAATATCCTCAAGTGTCAAAAAAAGGGCCCTTTTTTCACAAGAGTTCCCGAACGCTACCCCGACAAACGAATTAGAACTGATTGTTAAGCGGATCGCAAAAAAACTGGAACGAAACGTGCTCGTAGATCCCAAAGAGAGCGGTTTGGGCGGGCTGTTTAAACGTTTGATGGATCATTTTTGATCCAAACGTGCCCATTTACGGTGTGATTCATACTGCTTTTTTCGCGGTTGTGCAAAGAGAAGGATAAGGTATATGCGGGGTTCGAATTTTGTCTCGTTTTTAACAGTACAGGGCTTTTTTATCGGTATTGTTTTTGGGATATTGCAATCGGATTCGGCGGAGAGCTTTTTGGGATATGTTGTCCTCATCAGCCTCTTTTTCTACCTGTTTGCCCACCTGTGCGTTGGATTCTTTTTCCAATCACTCGGGGTCAAGGCACAAACTTTTCCGAAAAAAGCGCATGAGCATAACCTCGATTTCTTTGTACGTGAGATCAATAAGCGCGAACAGTTTATCGACGCTTTTTATACACATAAATCAGAGTTACTTGATGATCAAGGACGGGGGCAAAGATGAGCGGTACCAATGCTTATACGCAAGAGCTGAAACATCGTGAGGATCAATTAGCGATTCAGTTTCTTCCTGCCGTTAAAGCGATGTCGTTTCGTCTTAAAGAGCGTCTTCCGAGTTCGATTGATTATATGGATTTATGTGCTATCGGCACCGAAGAGTTGGTCAAATTGGCACGCCGCTATGATGAGAGCCAAAACGACTCATTTTGGGGCTATGCAAAAACACGTGTCTACGGCGCAATGCTCGATTATCTCCGTTCACTCGATATGGTAAGCCGATCCAGCCGACGGCTGATCAAAGAGATCGATCACGCGATTGAGGTCTATATGGCCGATCATGATGATGAACCAAGTGACGGTGAACTCGCCGTTATATTGGGAATCGAAGAGGAAAAAGTACGCGAAGCCCGTATCGCATCCGATATTTATACCGTTTTGCCGTTGGATGATCAGCTAGGTACCCCCGAAGAGAGCGGGATGCTGGAGCGGTTGGAACACGAAGATCTGATCGAAGCGATACAAGAGGTGTTGATGACGTTTGAAGAGCGCGAACAGATTATTATTCAGCTCTATTATTTCGAGGAACTGACACTCAAAGAGATCAGTGAGATTGTCAACATCACCGAATCGAGAATTTCACAAATACATAAAGCGGTTATTCGGCGTATCCGCGACGCGGTAGGAGGGCAGTAATGGCAGATATTTTATCCCAAGAAGAGATTGATGCCCTTTTAGACGTTGTTGATGATGAGGGCGATGGGATCTTAGAATCCAACGACGATCCTCTATTTCCGCAGCGTCAAATCACCCTTTACGATTTCAAACGTCCTAACCGTGTCTCTAAAGAGCAGCTTCGCGCCTTTAGAGGGATTCATGACAAGATGGCGCGTTCCATTGCATCCCAAATTTCGGCGATCATGCGTTCCATCGTAGAGATTCAGCTCCATTCGGTCGACCAAATGACCTATGGGGAATTTTTGATGTCGCTCCCTAACCCGACCAGCTTTAACGTCTTTTCGATGAAGCCGCTCGAGGGGAACGGTGTTTTGGAGATCAACCCTTCTATCGCCTTTCCGATGCTCGATCGGATCTTGGGTGGAAAAGGGGAGCCTTTCGAAGCCAACCGCGAGTTCTCCGACATCGAACTCTCCCTTTTTGAGACGATTTTGCGGGTAATGATGGGGACATTGCGTGAAGCGTGGGGTCCTGTTACCGATCTCTATCCGCAGGTCGAATCGAAAGAGTCGAGTCCGAACGTCGTCCAAATCGTTGCCCAAAATGAGATCGTTGTGATGGTCGTTATGGAGATTATCATCGGGCACAGTTCGGGGATGATGAATATCTGTTATCCCGTTATCGCGTTGGAGCCGGTATTGCCGAAGTTGGCGAGTCGCGATTTGATGCTGAATGAAACCAGTTCGAAGAAAAGCCGTAACCAAGAGCTTCAAGTTCTCCTCGGGGGGGCACATGTCAATGTTGAAGTAAACCTTGGGGAAGCGGAATTGGGGCTTCATGAGCTTTTGGATTTAGGGGTGGGCGATATAATTCGGCTCAATATTCCGGCCGATGATGTGGTCAATGTCAGTGTGGATGGAAAAGCCCGTTTCGTCGGTCAGATGGGGCTACGGCGATTTAGAAAATCGATCCAGATCACATCTCTGATCGATACCGAAAAAGATGCCGTTAAACGGGCACTTAAAGAGTTTGAAAATAAACGAAAAGCTCGTATCAGCGGGGTTAAAGAGATGATCCGCGGACCAGTAGATGAGGA
This sequence comes from Sulfuricurvum sp., assembly GCF_036279695.1. Lineage (GTDB taxonomy): Bacteria > Campylobacterota > Campylobacteria > Campylobacterales > Sulfurimonadaceae > Sulfuricurvum. The sequence goes on along the minus strand of NZ_DASUIQ010000103.1, from coordinate 15,272 downwards.
GGACGATGATGAGTGATTTTCCCGGAGTATTTGCGAGTGAAGCAATCGCTACGATAGAGGGGTTGACAGGTCAGGCACCGCTAATCAGCTTAAAAGAGTCCGAAGATATTTCGATTATCTCTAATGTGATTCCTCCGATTGCACAGATCCATGTGAGTTTCAGCGGTGCCGCGGCAGGTCGCGGTATTGTGATGATGCCTCCGCAACTCGCTACGGCGCTGGGGGACATGATGCTCGGCGGTGACGGCGAAGCTCACGATACGATGTCGGATGAAGACATGGATGCGGCCAAAGAGATCGTTTCCAATATCGTAGGGGCGATGAGTACCACTCTGGCATCCCAAAAAGAGCTTCCAAAATTTACGATCAAACCCGAACGTGCGGAGTTTATCTCGGAAAACGGTGAGGTTAATCTGGACGGATATGCCAAAATGTTCGTTTTTACCTTCGCACTGGGATCGATCAACTCGTTGATGATGTTAGCGATCGATGAAACGATCAATAATGCATTGAGCGGTGAACAGCCGAGTCCACACAAAGCAGCTCCAAGCGGGAATATTTTTGATGCTCCGCCTCCGGAACCGGCAGTGAAACTCGATGACGGCGAGATGAAGAATATCGGATTGATCATGGGAGTCAAGCTCCCCGTCCGTGTTCGGATCGGTAAGAAAAAAATGCTTCTCAAAGATGTTCTCAGTATGGACATCGGTTCGGTCATCGAGCTAAACCAGCTCGCGAACGATCCTCTCGATATTCTGGTGGATGACCATGTAATCGCGCAAGGGGAAGTGGTGATCGTTGATGGAAACTTCGGGGTTCAGATCACCTCTATCGGAAGCAAACGAGACCGTTTGAATAAATTAAAAGGATAAGAATGGCTCAACGGCATGGCAAAAAAAAAGTATATGAAAGCAGCCGCTATGTTAAAGACATTAAATCAGCGGACGTTTGGAGTGTCTTTAAAATAATTGCCGACTTCGTTCAGGGATTTGACGAACTGGGAGATTTGGGCCCTTCGGTCACGATTTTCGGAAGTGCCCGTCTGGATGAAAACCATCCCTATTATCAACAGGCAATGACGTTAGCCAATATGCTCGGTGAGAGAGGGTATAACGTGATTACCGGAGGGGGACCGGGGATCATGGAAGCCGCCAATCGGGGTGCGTATGAGAACGAAGCGGTTGAATCGATCGGTCTGAATATCGAGCTCTCTACCGAGCAGCAACCCAACCCGTATATCACCAAAGGGCAGAGTTTTGACTACTTTTTCTCCCGAAAAGTGATGCTCGTCAAATACTCGATGGCGTATGTTATCTTCCCCGGAGGGTTCGGTACGCTCGATGAGATGTTTGAAGCGTTGACCTTGATTCAAACCCGTAAAGTATGGGGAGTCCGTTTGTTCGTTGTCGGAACCGAATTCTATACTCCGCTCGTGCAATTTATCAAAGATAAAATGTTGGCGGAGGGGATGATTGATGAAAAAGATGTACGTCTTATCAATTTGACCGATGATTTGGATTTTGTGGTGCAAGAGATTGAGAAGTCACTTATCTCTCAAATACAAACGATGGAGCGAGAGGGGTTAACCGATACCAAGTATTATAAAGCGCTCACATCGCATACCGATGAGGTACACTCTTATGCGGGACAGGGAAGCAGTTAGTGGGCAAAAAAGTATTGATCGGGATGAGCGGCGGGGTTGACTCGACCGTTTCGACACTGTTACTCAAAGAGCAAGGGTATGAGGTAGAAGGAGTTTATATGAAACTCCATTCCAAACCCGGCTATCATGAGATCCATCAAGCACGTGCGCAGAGAGCGGCGGACTTTGCAGGGGTAAAACTCCATATCCTCGACCTTCAAGAGGAGTTTAACGCAAAAGTGTTTACCCCTTTTATCGAAACCTACCGTGAGGGTAAAACGCCGAATCCGTGTGCACTGTGTAACCGTAATATCAAATTCGGAGCGATGGTGGCTTTTGCCGACACGATAGGTGCCGATTATGTCGCAACGGGGCACTATATTCGTCATGACGGGCAATACCTCCTTCAAGCGCATGATGACACGAAAGATCAGAGCTATTTTCTCTTTTACATCGATCCAACATTGGTGAAGCGATTGCTGTTTCCTTTGGGTGAACGGCACAAAAGCGATATAAAAGCCTTCGCGGCAAGTATTGAGGGGCTGGAGTCGTTTGCATCGCAAAGCGAATCAAGTGAGATCTGTTTTGTCGAAACGACCTATATGGATGTTCTCAAACCTTACGTTCCGGTTGATCAGGAGGGGGATGTCCTCAACATGGACGGTAAAGTCGTCGGTAAACACAAAGGGTACATGCACTATACGATCGGTAAGCGTAAAGGATTTACGGTCAACGGAGCGCATGATCCCCATTTTGTCGTCGAGATCAAGCCTGACACAAACCAGATCGTCGTAGGGACTCGCGAGGATTTAGAGTGCAGACGTGTGGAGCTGGAACGGGTTAATATGTTTGATGATCGCACCGAGTTTGAGTGTGACGTCAAACTTCGCTATCGCACGACTGCGGTGCGATGTTCGGTCAAAATCGAGGGCGATCATGCGGTGGTTGAACTCCATGAACCGGTACTCGGTGTCGCCTCAGGGCAGGCGGGCGTGTTTTATGAGGGAGAAAAACTCCTTGGCGGCGGGTGGATCGTTTGATCCGTTTCAAAAAGAAAATCATCGCCGCAGGGATTATCGGCAACGTCATCGAATATTACGACTTTGCCCTCATCGGCTTTTTAGCGGTGATGATGGGACACCTCTTTTTCCCCTCTAACGATCCTTTTCTCTCTCTATTAGGCTCTTTCGGCGCATTTGCCGCAGGGATGATCATGCGTCCTGTCGGGGCATTGGTATTCGGTCATATCGGCGATCGTGTCGGACGGCGGTATGCACTGATGGGGTCGCTCATGATGATGGCGCTTCCTACCTTTTTGATCGGTTTTTTACCCACTTATGGACAGATAGGGATATTGGCTCCGATCCTTCTCGTGGCACTTCGGATGATTCAGGGGCTCTCTGTGGGGGGCGAATATGCCAGCTCCATCGTCTATCTCGTAGAGCAATCTTCCCCTAACCGCCAAAACCTCTACGGCTCATTTGTCTCGGTCGGTGCCAAAATCGGTATGGCGCTAGGCTCAGGATTATGCGGAGCGTTGCTGTGGTATCTTGGAGAAGATGCGATGGGAGAATGGGGATGGAGAATCCCGTTTTGGGCGAGTATCGTTATTGCGGCGGCAGGGCTCTATTTACGCCGTAATCTCGCCGACAATTATGTGCCGAGTGACGATAAAACCGTCCCTATCGTAGCGATTTTAAGACATCATCGCCGCGAGTTTTGGCAGTTTCTTACAATCGCCTCGTCGATTTGGATTTTTTACTATACCGTCTTTGTGTACCTTCCGATTTGGTTGGAAAAAAGTGCCCATCTCTCAAAAGTAGAAGCGGGACAGATCAATACGCTCTCGATAGTCATTGGGGTGATATTTATCCCTTTGATGGCGATGGTAGCCGATAAAATCGGTTCGTTTCGTGTTATGCGGACGGCGGCGTTAGCTTTGGCACTCGGTATCTATCCTTTGATGGTCGGGATGAGTATCGGCGGGTATTGGGTTGCATTGGGGGGAAGTTTGATCTTGGTGGTACTTTTATGTGCTTTTCAAGCCCCTATTTTTGCCTCGACGGTGATGGCACTCAACTATCACGGGTATCGGGCATCGTTTACGGCAGTGATTTTAGGAAGCGCCGCAGGGATTGTCGGGGGATTAACCCCCATGCTTATGACATCGCTCGAAAAATTCAGCGGTGATCCGTACGCCCCCGCATCTCTTATCGCGGCAACATCACTGCTCGGATGGATCGTTCTTAGACGTGCACCGGTTTAAAGAGTGATTTCATCAATGGAAACTGCATGATTTTTTCAGGGTTGGTTTCGCCGTTGATATTCACGATTTTGAGTCGTCCGTAGCCGTTGTTAAAATCGTTCGCCAAATCGTAAACCACTCCGACGATGGTGAGTTTTCCGCTCTCCACATCCCCTTTAAACTCTTTTTGGGCGTAGTATGCCTGTTGATGGACATTACCGATAACCGCCGCAAGCCATTTTGACTCTTCGGTGCCGCTTAGAGATGTTTTTCTTAGCGCTAATGAAAGGGAATCGAGTTCGTTAATGATATGCGGTCCCTCGGCTGAGTAATCGCTCAGAGCCGCTTTGATCGCACCGCATCGCGAATGCCCGACGATGATGAGTAGAGGGGTGTTGAGGTGGCGTACACCGTATTCGACACTCCCCATGTTGGAGCTGAACTGATTTCCGATGTTACGGATGATAAAGAGGTCGTTCTCAGATGTTTTATCGAGAGCATCGCTTTGAAAACGGGAGTCCGAACATCCGATGACCGTAGCACGAGGATGTTGGGAATTTTTCATTTTTTCAAAAAAAGCGGAACCTTGATGGTTGACGTAGTAATCGTTTTGGGCGATCACTTCACCAAACATTTTGTTAGCCATCTCTTGTAACTCTGCGGTATTTGGCGCAGCGTGAGCCGAACTTGCGTGAGCATCGGAATTGGCTAAGACCAATGAACCGGAGGTAAGGGCGAAGAATTTGAGAAACGTACGCTTGTTCATAGGGTGATCCTTTTTAGTTCGTTGATAAATTATAGCGAAATGTGACCGAGATGAGACCGCTCATAGGTTATAATTATAAATAAAAATGTTAGATCGGTATTACACAATACATTTTTAGCCTCTAAATAGAGTATGTCACGGAATAGTATAAAGGGTTTTTCATGTTGGCAAAAGAGTATTACAGTTTTAAAAAATCGTTGGATGAAAAAGGGATCATGGTCTCTTTTAGCGGCTTCGTTTCAGAGGGGATTTTGTTTGCGCTCGGTGAAGCGCTAAAGCAAAAGATGACACTGGACGATACCGATATGAATACGGCTAAGAAAGTATTTTCGGTATTTGTCGAGCAGGTTCAAAATGTTATCCGCTATTCGTCGGATCGCGTCGAGGGAGATGTGGGGCGAAAAGTAGAGTTGGGGAGCGGTACGATCACCGTCGGTCATGAGGGGGAGAAATTTTTTATCGTCTGCTCCAATACGGTCGATAACGCCGATGTATCGATGCTGAGGGAGCGTTTGGAAATTTTGAAAACGCTTGACAAAGACGGTTTGAAAGCATACTACAAAGAGAAGCTTCGAGAAGAGCCGGAGGCTCAGAGTAAAGGGGCGACGATAGGGCTAATCGAAATTGCCCGAAGAGCGAGTGAACCGATTGAATTCGATTTTGAGAAGATCGATAATGAGAGTTCATTTTTTTGTTTAAAAGCGTATATTTAAGAGGGAGGAGTAGAGATGGAAAACATTATTCGAGAAGCAACAGAGAGAACTCCGGCCGTCATTTTTGATTTTGAGAACGGAGTGTTTAGTTTTAAAGGGGAGTCGTATCCCGAAGATGCCTCGGCATTTTTCGGTCCGCTGCATAAAGCGCTCGATGAGTTTTTGAATGGGGCATTCGAGGGAGAGATCGTTTTCAATGTTGAGTTTGAGTATTTCAACAGCTCCAGCGCGAAAGTGTTGATGAACCTTTTTCAACTGTTGGAAGATGCCGCCGAAACCAAAGGGAAAAATACCGTTATCAATTGGTACTACAACGAAGATGACGATACGATGCAAGAGTTCGGGGAAGATTTCGCTTCCGATATGGAACATGCTGCATTTAATCTTTGCGTATTAGGGTAACGGATGGCACCCGAATCAAAAAACGGTGATTTTACTATCTTTGACAATGAAGAAAGAGTTATAAAACAAGCCGAGGAGTTGGCAACCAGCTTTGATGCCCACGCGAAACTCGTGCATGACAATATGAAGAGCCTAGCACAGGGGTATCGCCGAAGTTTTAGAGAACAGCAACGGCTTATCCGCTTGAGCGACCGACAGCAAGAACAATTGCGACACATGACGGTAGAACTTCAAGATGCCAATGAGCGCCTAGAGGAACAAGCCCAAAAGTTAGAAGGGCTTAACAGTGCACTGCAAGAAGAGATCGCACAGAAAAAGATTCTCGAAGCGGAGTTACGCGCAATTGCTATGATAGATTCGCTGACGGGTGTATATACACGGCGGCAACTGCTTGAGTTTGGAAACAATGAGCTCAAACGGTTCTTACGAAAGGAACACGCATTATCCCTTTTGATTCTCGACATCGACCACTTTAAAAAGATCAATGATACCTATGGACACAGTGTCGGAGACAGTGCCCTTAAACATTTTTCGGAGGTTTGTAAAAACTCTCTCCGTACCACCGACATTATCGGGCGTATCGGGGGTGAAGAGTTTGTGATTATCATGCCGGATACGGAAGTGGATGAGGGGTATAGCGTCGCCGAGAGGGTGCGCATGAATGTTGCTGAAGCTCCCTTTTTGATCGGTGATGCCGAAGGCGCATTTGCTCTTACGGTTAGTATCGGATTGTACCAATTTACCAAAAATGACCATTCGTTTGAACACGCATTGTCCAAAGCGGATAGCGCACTTTATGAAGCAAAAGGGGCAGGGAGAAATAATGTTACTATTTTTAAAGAGGGTTTTTAGTGCTATTTTTCTGATTTCAATGCTCATGACGACCGTATATGCGGAAGTGAAAACGGTTAAAATCGGGGTGCTCGCCCATCGGGGTGAAGATGTCGCTCGTACAATGTGGCAACCGACGATGGAGTATTTGACACAAACGATTCCTGAGTATAATTTTGAGCTTGTCCCTCTCGATTTTAAAAAACTTTATCGTGCGGTGGGGGCGAAGCAGGTTGATTTCGTCGTCGTGAATACGGGGCAGTATATTGAATTGGAAGCGTCCTACGGGATCAGTCGAATCGCTACCTTGACCAACCGAGGTCCTGAGGGGTGCCTGTGCAACCGATTCGGAGGTGTCTTTTTAACCAAAGCCGCCAGTCCGATCAATACACTGAGCGATATGAAAGGGAAAACGCTTTTATCGGTAGATAACTCTTCATTCGGTGGTTGGCTGATGCAGCTTCGGGAGATGAAGGCAGTCGGCATCGACCCTGAGAGTGATATGCAGGTCAAAACGCTGGGCGATCATGAAAAAGTCGTTCTCGGGGTATTACACGGCGAAGGGGATGTCGGGGTGATCCGTTCGGATATTTTGGAACGGATGGCGAGTGAGGGCAAAATCAATCTAAGCGATATTAAGGTTATTAACAAACAAGTGACAACCGGAAAATTTCCCTATCAATACAGTACGCGCCTCTACCCTGAATGGCCCTTTAGCAAGCTTTCAGACACAGATGATCATTTAGCACAACTGGTTGCGGTGGCATTGTTGGAGATGCCCGAGAACAGCGAAGCGGCTAAAGCGGCGAAGATACGAGGGTGGTCGGTACCTGCTGATTATAATCCGGTACACGAACTCTATCGCGAACTCAAAATCGGACCTTATAAAGATCTCGGCAAGTTCAATTTGATCGATGTCCTCAAAAAGTACTGGATTGTCCTTGTGCTTGCTCTTGCTTTTATGGTTCATTTACTCGGTTCATTGCGACATGCCCGAAAACAACAGCAAGAGCTTCAAAAAGAGAAAGCAGCGCTCGATGAAGCACACGCTAAACTCGACCATGCCAACTCGTTGGTGATGGAGAGTATCGGATATGCCCGCAAAATTCAAGAGGCTTCATTGCCCGACAAACATGCCCTAGATGGTGCTATAGCCGATATTTTTGTCTGTTGGGAACCGCTTCATGTTGTCGGTGGGGATTATTTCTGGATCGAAAAGATTGGGAAACAATGTTTTATTGTCGTGATCGATTGTACGGGGCACGGTGTTCCGGGGGCGTTTATGACGATGGTTGCATCCGCAGCCCTTCATAGAGCTATCCACGATCTAAAAATCAGTGACCCTTCGGAACTCCTTGTTGCTATCGATGAGCGGGTACGGACAAAATTACGTCAGGATTATCCTGAGAGTACGTCGGATGACGGTTTGGATTGTGCTATCTGTGTTTACGATATGGAAAGCCGTATGTTGACCTATGCGGGAGCTAATTTGCCTCTGATCTATGTCGAAAACGGCACATTGAATGAGTTGAAGCCGACGAGGGCAAGTTTGGGATACCGCAGTATACGCCCTAAAAAACCGTTTGAAAACTATACGATCTGTGTAACGGAAGGGATGTCGTTTTACATGCTGACGGATGGTATATCCGATCACATGGGAGGCTCACCGAGACGACTTCTGGGACGAAAACGTTTGGGTGATATTATCCTGCAAAATCAAAAGTTGAGTATGAATGAGCAGATGAAACATATCGAAGCGCAGCTCGAAGCGTATCGCGGAGATGAACCGCGACGGGATGATATGACATTGATCGGATTTAGACCGATCTGAGTCTCAGATCTTTAGGGTTGATCGGTTCCGTTTTGCTCATTAGCGTTCTCTTCATTAGAGGGGAGTTCATTCGGTGTTTCAGCGGAGTCGGTCGGCGCGAATAAATCGCTTATGCTTTGGTTGCTCTCTTGAGAGGCACTCTCTTGTTTCGTCGGTGTCATCACCTCTTTAAAGTCAGGAATGACGACCCCTCTGCGTTTGAGAATTTTGTAGATGATACGGGAACGGTTTTGGACATATTTTTGATCCCCTGTAGGATCGTATTTGATCGGGTTAGGAAGTACCGCCGCCAGACGGGCTGCTTCACGCCCCGTAAGGTTTTTGGCACTTTTATGATAGTAATGGCGAGCCGCCGCTTCGATTCCGAAAATCCCATCCCCCCACTCGGCAACATTGAGATAGATCTCTAAAATACGGCGTTTGGAGAGGGTTTGTTCGATACGCCATGTGATGATCGCCTCTTTGACTTTTCGCACCGGATTTTTGCTCGGAGAGAGGTAGAGATTTTTGGAGAGTTGTTGGCTGATCGTACTTCCTCCGGCAACTTTCCCTTTTTTTAGGGTTTTCTCGAGCGCTTGCTCCATCCCCGCTACATCAAAACCGTCATGATTCCAGAACTTATCGTCCTCTCCGATCAATACCGCTTTGATCACATTCGGGGAGATTTGCGACATCGGAACCCATTTTTGGGTGATCTCCATATCCCGATTTTGCTCTGCCCACTCCGCTTCGCGATACTCCATAAAAGCGGTTGGGATCGGATTCGTCTCTTTTAAATCGGATACATTAGGGTAGATAAAATAGCGTCCGATGTCGATCACCCCTCCTAGGAGGATGAGGATAAAAAAAAGTTTGAGTTTAGACATGATTATTCCATATTGAGTTTAGGTAGATGCCATTGTTTGGTAACGGCTAAAAGACGTAAAAAAATTGCGAATGTTGCAACGCCTGCGACACCCCATGTGTTGATCAAATCCATCTGCACCAAAAGGAGGAGTAAAACGGAAACGATAATAGCGATAGAACCGTAAAAATCGCTGATGAGAACCGAAGGGACTTGGTTGATCATCGTATCGCGCAATACCCCTCCACCGACTGCGGTGAGAAAGCTGAGGATCATCACTCCGAAGAAATTGAACTCCACCTCGATGGCGAGCAATGCCCCCGTAATGCTAAATGCGACTAGACCGATCGTATCGGAGATGATAAAGAGCCATTGACGTTCCAGTTGCTTTTTACGATAAAGACGAAAAGCAAAAGCGAGAAAAATGGTGACGATCACGGTGATAGCGGGGTAGTATTCGTTAAAAGCAAACGGGATGCGTCCCAAGATGACATCCCGCACGACCCCTCCACCCAGTGCAGTGAGGGACGCGGAGATGATAAGACCCAAAAGATCGAGATTGTTCCGCACCCCGACCAAAAATCCACTCAGAGCAAAGGCGATGATCCCGAGAATATCGGCAGCGAGAACAAGGTTAAATTCAGACATTTGCTACGCGGTAGTTTTCTTTGAAAGAGACGTAACGCTGAGCGGAGGCATAAAGCTCGGCAACCTCTTCATTGGTTAGCTCACGGACTACTTTCGCCGGACTTCCCATGATGAGAGAGCGGGGAGGGAAGACTTTGTTTTTGGTCACCAATGCCCCTGCACCGACGATGGACTCTTTACCGATCACGGCACCATCGAGGATCGTGGCGGACATCCCGATCAAACACGCATCTTCAATCGTACATCCGTGTAGCATGACTCGATGCCCTACGGTCACGTCATTACCGATAATCGTCGGATAACCGTCCGACATATCGTCACGTTTATGGTGGGTGATGTGTACCATGCTGAGATCTTGGATACTGGTGCGATCACCGATTTTGATGAAGTGGACATCGCCGCGAACGACACTGCCAAACCAGATGCTGACATCTTCGCCGAGTTCTACCCGTCCGATGACATCGGCGGAGGGGGCAATCCATGTTCTCTCACCGATCGTAGGGGAGTAGTGCAAATAATTTCCGATCATAAAGGGTTCCTTTTAGCTCTCTTTGAATAATCGTGTTGTGAGTTGCTGCACGTAATTCGGAGTTTGTTTTTTGACCGAATTATACACTTTGTTCGTATGGGTTTCAACGATGCTGTGGCTGTTGATCAGGGTTTGTCCCTCAGAGCTTACTTTGAGATACGTTCCGTCGCTTTGGAGCTCATGGGCGAGAACATTGTCAGACGTTTGCAACTGCAAAATCTGGAGCAGTTTGTTCGATGATTCTTCACCCGCTATCGGTGTCAATAGTTCGATACGGCGCAATAGATTTCGCGGCATCCAGTCGGCGCTGGAGATATAGGTTTGCGGAGAGGAGTGTTTAAAATAGAAAATACGGGCATGCTCGAGGTATTTTCCGATGATCGAGATAACACGGATATTATCACTCATCCCTTTAACCCCAGGACGCAGACAGCAGACACCGCGAATGATGAGCTCGATTTTTACCCCCGCCTGAGAGGCTTTATAGAGGGCACGGATAATATCTTCATCCACCAGAGCATTCATTTTTGCGATGATGACCCCCTCGCTCCCCATACGGGTTTCGTTATGGATGAGGGAGAGGATTTTCGGTTTGATCTGGGTCGGTGCCATGTAGAGCTCGGCCAGTTTCCCTTTTTTGCTAAATCCGGTCAAAAAGTGGAAAAATCGGGTCATATCATAGGTGATCGCATCGTTACTGGTCATATAGCTGATATCGGTATAGACGGTTGCGGTGGATGGGTTATAGTTCCCTGTCCCCAGATGGGCGTATTGTTTGAGTTTTCCGTCCACACGGCGGGTGATGAGTGCCGCTTTCGCGTGTACTTTAAATCCGGTGATACCGTAGATAACGTGTGCTCCGGCACTCTCCAGCGCTTTTGCCCATTGGAGGTTGTTCTCTTCGTCAAATCGGGCGCGCAGCTCCACCATGACGGTAACCTGTTTTCCTGATTCGGCGGCGGCAATCAGCGATTGGACGATAACCGATTTGGAACCCGAGCGGTAGAGTGTCATACGGATAGAGACGACATCGGGATCTTTGGCGGCCGTTTGGATGAGACGAACGACCGGTTCAAAACTCTCAAACGGGTGAAACAAGACGAGGTCTTGCTTATCCAAAATGGTGTAGAGGCTCTCGTCCGAATCGAGCGGCGGCAGGTTTCGCGGTTTGAAACTCGGAACATTCAGATGGGCAAAATCTTTGTTTCCGACCACTTGCCACAGCGCACCGAGATTGAGATACGTTTGGAATCGGTAGATGTCGTCTTTGAAAACATTGGCGTGACGGTTGAAAAAGTTTAGCAGATCGTCGTCGGCATGGTTGCTGAGTTCCAATCGGACGATTTCCCCTTTTTTACGGAGTTTCAGCCCCTCTTCGAGGATCTCCATAAAATCGTCCGCCTCTTCCTCTTCGATGGCGATGTCGGCATTTCGGGTGATACGGAATGCTGAGAATTTGATCAGCTCATAGCCGGGGAAGAGGTCTTGGATATGTTCGGAGACGACACTACCGATCGGGATGTAGATGCGGTTGTCTATATCGACGAAGCGCGGCAATACGCGCGGAATACGGATAATCCCGTAGCGCTCGACACTCGGATCGTCTTTGTCTCGGAGTTTGACGATTTGCCCGAAACTGAGGTTGTTCAGGTGAGGAAACGGGTGGGTCGCATCGACGGCGATGGGGACGATAACGGGGTAGATATTCTCTTTGAAATATTTATCGAGAATATGCTGTTGTTGCGTCGTGGTCTCTTTGTACGATTTAAAAAAGATCCCCTCATGTTCCAATTTTTCCATGATCCCAAGAAGGCACCCCTCAACCTCTTGCTGCTCTTTGTGGAGGTAGCTTCGGATTTCACGCAACTGATGCAAAGGGGTGAAGCGATCCGCTCCCGAGACATTGACCCCCGCACTGAAAAGTTTTTTAAGACCCGCGATACGGATCATATAAAATTCATCGAGATTGGTTCCGTAAATCGCCAAAAACTTGAGTCGCTCAAAAAGGGGGAGCGATTCATCTTGGGCTTGTCGCAAGACGCGGGTATTAAATTGGAGCCATGAAAGCTCCCGATTGATATAAAGTGCTGGATCTTTGTAATTGTTAGGCATGGTTTCTACCGATTTTGGTTTTAAGTTAACGGGATTATATTATACTTATCGTTACAAAAAAGGAACACTATGTCTACATTTCAAATTTTAATGTTCGGGGCGACACTTTTTTTCGCATATCAGATCTATCGACACGTCCAAACACTTCAAGACCCTCCACCCCAAAAAGCCCCTGAACCGCGCGAAGATAGCGCTGTTTTCTCTGAAGAGGCTTTGGTGCGGGAAGCAGATGATGCGTATGAACGCGGAGAGGTTAAGGCAGCCAAAGAAATTTTGGAAGAGGCATACAAAATTCAGCCGAATAATCCCGAAATTATCAATAAGCTCGCATTTGTTACGGCAAAAAGCGGTGATCGCCTCAAAGGGATCGAATTGTATGAGAAGTCGTTGGAACTCGATGAAAACGATGATCTGACCCACAATGCGATCGCTTCGCTCTACCGATCCGAGAGGGCGTATGAACGCGCACAGGATCATTATCTCAAAGCGATTGAGATTGATGACGCGTATGCTCAGACGTTTTATAACTACGGTAATCTATTGGTTGATATGGATGAGGTCGAGGAAGCCCGAACCATGTATAAACGGGCATTGGAACTACAAAGCGACTTCCCTCAGGCTCGCGAGGCACTTTTGTCATTAGGAGATAAAGCATGATCGATCATCAAGCCCGTCTTGCCGTTTTGATCGACGCGGACAACTCACAACCCTCTATTATCGCGGGGCTCATGGATGAGATCGCCGCGCACGGTATTGCCAGTGTTAAACGGATATACGGCGACTGGACCGATACCAAACTCAAAGGGTGGAAAAGTATCCTTCTCGAACACGGTCTCCATCCGATGCAGCAGTTTGCCTACACGACTGGGAAAAATGCCACCGACAGCGCGATGATTATCGATGCGATGGATCTGCTTTATACGAAAAACTTTGACGGTTTTTGTATCGTCTCCAGTGACAGCGATTTTACCCGTTTGGCGAGCCGTATCCGCGAATCGGGGATCAAAGTCTACGGATTCGGGGAGCAAAAAACGCCCAAAGCGTTTATCGGCGTGTGCGACAAATTTATCTACACCGAAAATCTCCGCCGCGACGCCAACCATAAAGAAGCGGTCGGAGCCAAAATCAAACCGGACAACAAAGCTCTTTTGGCATTGGTACGAAATGCGGTGGAAGATACGACCAACGAAGCGGGATGGTCGTATCTGGGGTCTATCGGACAAAATCTGATCAACAAATCCCCCGAATTTGACCCCCGCAGTTACGGCTACAAAAAGCTTCTCGATCTGATCGAGGGGTTGGGTGAATTTGAGTTTAAATTTTCCGATCCTCTCTCGGGCTCACAAGCGGTACACGTCCGTCTCAAACGGCATAAAAGGAGTTATGAAAAATGACGGTCAAAGAGATATACAGCTACCTTGATAGCCTCTCTCCGTTTGCGATGCAGGAGGGGTGGGATAACTCCGGTCTGCTTGTCGGCGATTTCGCCCAAAAGATCACCCATGTGGTACTGAGCATCGACATCGATGAAGAGCTGATTGAGTCTATCCCTGAGAATGCGTTGTTGATTACCCACCATCCGGTTATTTTTGGCGGACTCAAACAGTTGCAATTCAACCAATACCCCGCAAAAATCGTGGCACCGATGATTCGAAAAAACATCACCAATATCGCGATGCACACCAATTTCGACCAAACGCATCTCAATGATTACGTTGCAACGGAGGTTTTAGGGTATCCCATTATCGCCAAAGAGGGGTTTGTCGCCTATCTCGGAGTGGATGAACCTTATGAGACGTTCGCTGCAAAGATCAAGATGGCGTTAGGTCTCCCCCACACCCGCGGGGTGAAATGTCATGAGCATATCCGAACCTGTGCATTGGTAACCGGATCGGGTGCATCGTTGATGCGAAATATTGAGGCCGATTGCTTTTTGACGGGCGACATCAAATACCATGACGCAATGGAGGCTTCATCTCTCGGATTATCGATGATTGACATCGGACACTATGAGAGCGAGCGCTATTTTGGCGAGGTTTTAGGGGGGTATTTGGAAAAATTAGGATTGAGTGTTATAATTTCACCATCTAAGAACCCCTTCACCTATCTTTGAGCTAAAATTAGGTAATCGTGTAACTCCAAAAGGAAACGTATGAACAAACACCTTGAACAATTAATCGAGCTCTCTCATGTTGACAAAGAGATCGATGCGTTTGAACCGCAAATCGAAGAAGCAAACCTTCAGTACGAAGCGCTTCTCGCAACTAAAAACGGTATCATGAACGAAGTTAATACTCTCAAACAAGAGATTAAAGACGAGCAAATCAAAAAGCAAAAAAATGAACTTCACCTTGCTGAACTCTCTGCAAAACTCGAAGAGAACGGCCGTAAAAGCAGTGAAGTTAAAACTGAACGCGAAATGAAATCGCTTCAACTCGAAGAAGAGATCGCTAAAGAGCAAGTGAGCTTTGCGAACGAAGAGATTGAACGTTTGGAAAAATTGATCGATCACAAACAAGGCAAAATCAACGAGCTAGAAGCAAAAGCGACTGAAATCGAGGGGAGTATCTCTACGGTAAAAGCCGATGTTGATGTCAAATTGGCACGTATCGATGAAGAGCGCAAAGAAGTTTTCGCCCGTAAAGAGACTTTGGTCGGTGCGATGAACCAAAAAGGGTTATCGTTTTACCAAAAAATCCGCCGCTGGGC
>NZ_DASUIQ010000102.1:0-37479 GCF_036279695.1 Sulfuricurvum sp. | reverse complement strand
GAACCGTGGTTAAATTCGACTCCCCATCGTCCCTCGTCGCTGATAAGGGATGGAAATTGGGTTCCGATCCAGTAGCTGTATCCTGTTTTACTTTCAAACGAGCCTAACATCCCTTGCTTGAGAGCTCCTTCGTAAGGATCGGTTTTAGACATCGCACCGCTGATAAAAAATAACGAATCATCCAAAAATTCGCTCCATCCGTCTCCGATTCCATTGACCAAGGCAAACGCCGTTGCGGTATGGAGCCCTCCAACTGTTTCCATGGCACCGCCTGGAGTTGCTTGATCGATCATGTTGTTGGCATACGTGTATTGAAATCCGGTGCTGTATTGTTTGTCATCGTAAGGTACTGCGATGATTCCGACCATATCAATATTATTCGTTTGGTTAGAACCGTTCCCTGAATAAGGTGTTCCTGCAAATCGCGGTTCTGCTTCGCTCATCCCGCGTCCGGCGCAGAATTTAATATAAGAACCGTCCAATCCACTCAACTCTTCAGTACCGAATTTCGCACTGGCACCGTCGAACTCGACATTGACCGTATGGGCAAGCGGTGATGAAGCTTTTAAGTCATCACGCAAATTGATGAGATGACCTTCGGTTGAGGGGCGGCGACCGATGCTAACCGTCCATGGAACATCGGCACCCATAAACTCATCATCGTTATAGAAAAAATAAGCGGAGCGGACGCGTAGGGTATCGTCATACGCGGCTTCATTACTAATCCAGTCAAAGCCTTCCATTGCAGAGCTCGCTGTTGTTGCCGCGCGTTCACCGAATGTTTTGTTGTAAGCGAGTTGCCCGACAAAACTAAGATTTTTGGTTGCGGCATAGCTCATATTGAGCCACAAACGGTTGCTGAGCAGGGCATCATTTTTGTGTGTTGAGCCGTCTGCCATTTTATAGTCGATATTATCGACGCTCGTTCGTAAATCAACCCCGAATTTAAGATTATTTCCGTTGGTTTTTTTGTTGAGACCGTCAATTTGATCTTGGAGGTCTTCGAGTGTTTTGGTAACATCTTTTGACTCATCCGATGATGCAACTTTTGTTTTAGGTACATTGTTATTGTCGGTAGCACAGGTGTTGTCTGTCACTGCATTTTGACGTTTAGTACCTGCTTTTTCCCCTTTTAGAGCATTCAGTTCCGCTTTGAGTGCCGCCATCTCTTTTTCCATTTTCTCAAACCGCTCTAAGAGGGCATCATCCGCATAAGCGCTTGTTGTTAGTAGTGCGGCCGTGATGACTGAACCTAAAATCCGTTGTCTCATCGTTTCTCCTTATTTAATGCTCTAGCATTGTCATGCGATGATATTAACAAAAATTATATAAAAGTAATTTGAATACGTGAAGTTTTGTGTGATAAAAACGTGACATAAACCAAATATTAAATACAGCTAAATTTAAGAGCTATTTCAGTATAATCCGCCCGATTTTCTCTCTTCTAAACGTTTTGACGTGAGAAAAAAATCGCAAGCGTTTGTCGCAGTTCTCGTGCACCCGATGTCTCATCGGCTCTGTTTGCGCTCGCCCAAGAAAACGAAGAACACAAATATTTCTCTATTAGGAGTCCCTTATGGTCACAATGAAAGACCTTCTCGAATGTGGTGTACACTTCGGTCACCAAACACGTCGTTGGAATCCGAAAATGAAAAAATACATTTTCGGTGTTCGTAAAAATATCTATATCATCGATCTTCAAAAAACATTGCGTTATTTCCGTAATGCGTATCAACAAGTTGTTGACGCTGCGGCTGAAGGTCAAACGGTTCTTTTCGTAGGAACTAAAAAACAAGCGCGTGTTGCGATCCGTGATGCGGCTGTTGCATGTGGTATGCCATACGTTGACAACCGATGGTTGGGTGGAATGTTGACAAACTTCCCGACAATCCAAAAATCTATCCGCAAACTTGACATCATCGAAGAGATGCAAGCAAACGGACAAATCAACCTTTTGACTAAAAAAGAAGCGTTGATGATGAATCGTCAAAAAGAAAAATTGATCGCATACCTCGGCGGTATCCGTCACATGAAAACATTGCCTGACATGATGTTCGTTATCGATGCGGTAAAAGAACACATCGCGGTTCAAGAAGCTCGTAACCTCGGTATCCGTGTTGTTGCACCACTTGATACTAACTGTGATCCTGACGTTATCGACATTCCAATCCCTGGAAATGACGATGCGATCCGTTCTATCCAACTTTTCTGTAAAGAAATGGCGGAAGCGATCAATGAAGGTAAAGCACTTCGCAACGGCGGAAACGACGAAGCGGTAGCAGACGAAGAAGTTGCAGCGGAAGTTGCAGTTGAAGCGGCTAGCGAAGAAGCAGCAGCAGTAGCAGAGGAAGCGTAATCATGGCAGAAATCACAGCAGCAATGGTCAAAGACCTCCGCACGGCGACAGATGCGCCGATGATGGATTGTAAAAAAGCCCTCACTGAATGTGATGGTGACATGGAAAAAGCGAAAGAATTTTTGCGTGACCGCGGTATGGCTCAAACAGCTAAAAAAGCGGATCGTGTAGCGGCTGAGGGACTTTTGGGTCTTAAAGTTTCCGATACATTCGCATCAGCTTCTCTCGTAGAAGTTAACTCTGAAACCGATTTCGTTGCTAAAAACGACGGTTTCATCAACCTCGTCGGAAACACGGCGGCACATGTATTTACGAGCGGTGTTAGCAGTGTTGAAGAGTTGAATGAAACATCGTACGAAACATCGACTTTCTCTGAGTATTTCACGGCTCAAGTAGCACGTATCGGTGAAAAAATCGTTGTACGTCGTTTTGCAACCCTCAATGCAGGTGCAAACGGATGTGTTAACGGTTACGTTCACTCAAACGGTCGTGTAGGTGTTCTCGTAGCGGCAACATGTTCTGATGCAAAAGTAGCAGAAGCGCTTGCTCCGATGTTGAAAAACATTGCAATGCACGCTGCGGCGATGAAACCGACGACATTGAGCTCTAAAGATTTCGATCCTGCATTCGTAGAAGCGGAAACTATCGGTCGTATCGAAGCGATCAAAACAGAGAACGAAGAGTTAGCGCGTTTGAAAAAACCACTCAAAAACGTTCCTCAATACATCTCAGCATCACAATTGACTCCTGAAGTTATGGCTGCGGCTGAAGAAGCGATCAAAGCTAAATTGCTCGCTGATGGGAAACCGGAAAAAATCTGGCCGAACATTATCCCTGGTCAATTGGCTCGTTTCGTAGCGGACAACACGACTTTGGATAAAGAGCTTGCACTTTTGGATCAAAACTACGTTATGGATGATTCTATGACGGTTGCCGAAGCGATTACTAAAGAGGCTGCTAAACACGGCGGTACTGCTGAAATCGTTGAATTCGTTAAATACGAAGTCGGAGAAGGTTTAGAGAAAAAAGTTGACAACTTCGCAGAAGAAGTCGCTGCTCAAATGGCGTAATTAAACCTTTTGGTTTGATTTTTGTCATTCCCGCGTAAGCGGGAATCCATCCCCCCTATATTTTTACTCCCTAAAACATTTTAACGACATTGTTCGGTTACACTTCCATTAGCTATTCTGATTTATGTTATTATTCGTTTGTGATTTAATAAATAGGAAACTGTAATAGTGATGAGCAAAGAGAATTCCGCATTGATGAAAATGAAGCGGTTATCGCTCCTTTTTGTCGAAGATAACGATGCATTACGGACTCGGATAACGGAGATGTTAGCGGATTATTTCTACCGTGTAGAGAGTGCGGCGGACGGGGTAGAGGGATTGGAAAAATATCATGAGTATCTCTCCCGAAATAAACCGTATGATGTCGTAATCTCTGATATCCGAATGCCCCGTATGAACGGGGTGGAATTTGCCAAAGAACTGCGCAGTATTCGAGAAGATCAGCCGATCATTATCCTCTCGGCACATGCGGAAGCGGAGTACTTGCTCGCACTGATCAACATCGGGATTTCACAGTTTATTACTAAACCGATAGAGTATCCGCAGATGTTTGATACCCTCTATAAAGTATGCGCTAAAATCGATGAGGCAACACCCGTTTCGTCTCTCTCTTCGTCAATCGTTGAGATCAGCGAAGAGGTGTTTTGGGACAAAGATAAAAAACTTTTGGTTGAAGAGGGGACGGCTGTTCCATTAACGAAATATGAACTTGTTTTGATGGAGCTTCTCATCGCGAAATTTGAACAGGTGTGCAGTTCGGATGAGATACTTTACCATTTTGACCGCCATAGCATCGAGGTGAGTTCCGATAACCTCCGAGGGCAGTTTATGCGGTTACGTAAAAAACTTCCCGATAAGGCGCTGAGCAGTATTTACGGGATAGGATACCGTCTCTCATCGGTATTATAGATTGACATTAGGAGTTTGAATGGTAGTAAGAGTATGGGCATTGGCAGTACTAACGGCTATGTCGCTGATGGGTGCCGATGAGATAGCATTGATCAAAAGTATTCAAGGGGATGTGACACTGAAGCGTGGAGCAGAGATCGTTAGCCTACACAAAGGGGGGGTGGTGTTTGAGAATGACATCATTCAAACCGGAGAAAAAGGGATGATAGGGTTGTCGTTTAATGACGGAACCCTTATTTCGATCGGACCGAAAAGTGTGTTAGTCGTGGATACCTATCTTTTTGCCCCTTCCCAAAAGAAATTTGCCTTTGATCTGACATTGCACAAAGGAACTGCCGCATTTGAATCGGGGAGAATCGGTAAATTGGCTCCCGAGAAGGTCCATTTCAAAACATCGCAGGGGATTGTCGGAATTCGCGGTACTAAATTTGTGGTAGAGGTTGAGTAGATGGAAGCGTTTGTACTTTGGAGTGCCCTTATTTTGGCGTTGCCGTTTATCACGAGTGAGCCTAAAACAACCGTCGTTTTGCTCGAAAACGGCGGAGCGCATAATGCCATCGATGTCAGTACCCAAGCAGGAAGCGTGAGCATCGATCAGCCCTACTACTATACGACCCTCAGTGCGCCGGAGAAAAAACCCTCTACGGTTGAAAAAGCTGATCCTTCTAAGATCAATGAGAGATACGGTACATTGGTAGAGGCTCTCGGGAGCAAAGCGACCTCTATCCTCTTTTATTTTGAACCGGGGACGGCGCAACTAACGCAAGCTTCCAAAGATCAGGTGGGTGAAGTGGTTCGGATAATCCGATCCAAAGAACCTGCCGCGGTTGATATTATCGGACATTCGGATCGCGCGGGAGATGCGGATAAAAACTATATCCTTGCATTGGATCGGGCAAAAGAGGTGGAAAAATTTCTACTCGATCAAAATGTAACATTGGAGCACTGTTCGGTCACGTCACACGGTGAAGATGATCCGATCATTCAAACTCCTGACGGTGCCGAAGAACCTCAAAATCGTCGTGTTGAAGTGATTGTCCGCTGAGTATGAGAGCTGTATCGATAACGAGTGCAGCGTTAATCGCTACGGTTCTGTACTATATGCTTTGGTGGAGCGCACCGCTCCTTGCTTATTTTGATCACAAACTATACGATCATCTCAATAGTGCATTTCCGACCGCTCATACACCCGACTCAACTATTGTGGTTGAGATTGACGACAAAAGTTTAAAAGCGTTCGGACAATGGCCGTGGCCTCGGATGATAACCGCAAAACTGATCGATACCCTGTCGCGTGCCAACCCCTCTGCCGTTGTTCTGGACATGGTTTTTGCCGAAAAGGATCGATCGTCACCCCAGACTATTGAGGCGTACTATCGAGATGTATTGGATCTCAATATTAGCATAAGCGGTATTCCTAGAGAGTTGAGAGATAACGATGCGATTTTAGCCGATACGATCGGGAGTACTAAAACCATATTGCCGGTATTTTCTGATGGCAGTAGCGAGGGCGAGGGGTGCAGTGTCCCACATTTGGTCAATGTCTACTCCGCGTTTGAGAGGGATCGGTTGTATACGATCGACTCATTGGTTTGCAGTATGCCGATTTACCAACATCGTGCCTCCCGAATCGGACACATTCATGCGCTTGCCGATAGTGACGGAACGTTTCGTCGCGTATCGATGCTGGTTCGCCATAAAGACGAATTGATCCCGACGCTCGGAGTTGCGGCTGTCGCTTCGGTATCGCCGAGCGTGCAAACGTTCCCCGTCTCCGTGTTTAGAGGGGATATGGGATTGGAAGTAGCGGGTGAAGATGCACGAATGGATAAGGAGGGGAGTGCACTTTTGACATTTTACCCTCGTGAGAGCTATTCACGTGTTTCTGCCTATGATCTTCTCAGTGGTACGGTTGATCCCGCACGTTTACGGGGCAAATTTGTCCTGATCGGAGGGACGGCGTTAGGGTTAGATACGTGGCATACGATTAGTGATGGGACGATGATCGCAGGGGTCTATGTCCATGCCACCGTGATAGAGAATCTTCTCAACGGCGATATGAGAGTTCAGCCCTCTCTCTATCCTAAACTCAATATTATCCTCTCCTGTATGATCGCGACGGGATTGCTCCTTCTCATGCGGCGAAAGCGCTATTTGAGTGTTTTGGCGGTTGTTTTCATCGTAACGGCTATCGCATCGGGGGTAACCTATCGGTTATGGGGTGAGGGGATTTACCCCTCTGTTGGATATTTGATCGTTCCGTTACTGCTGTATCTCTTTGTTTTGGCATTGCTGATGTTTTTTATCGATTATCGGAACAAAAAGAGATTTATCGAAGAGATAGGGCGCAATGAAGAGGAGATAGCCTACCAAAAAGCGATGTTGTTCCAACAATCCAAACTGGCGGCGATGGGAGAGATGATCGACAATATCGCCCACCAATGGCGCCAGCCGCTTAATCTGCTGGGAGTGATTATTCAAGAGAGCGAATATGCGTACGGTGCAGGTAAAGTGGATCGCGAGTATCTTCGAAAAATGTCCTCCGAATCGATGGAACAGATCCTTTTTATGTCGCAGACGATCGAAGATTTTCGCAATTTTGTTAAACCCGATCAGATCAATGCTCCGTTTGATCTCAACGAATCGGTGGAACAATCGATTCGGCTGCTCTCAGCGATGTTCGAATCGCATTCGATCGGGATCGATGTCCATTACAGCCAAGAGCCGATGAGCCTTTGGGGTTCGCACAGCGAGTTAAAGCAGGTGATGATCAATCTGCTCCAAAATGCCCGTGATGCGTTGATCGAAAACCGCATTTCAGCTCCTGCCATCACCGTTCGTGTTTTCGGAGATCATACGTATGGGGCGGTGAGTGTACAAGACAACGGCGGCGGAATCGCACCCGAAGTGATGGAACGGATTTTCGAGCCGTATTTCACGACGAAAGAGGAGGGGAAAGGGAGCGGCATCGGTCTGTATATGTCCTATGCGATCATTCGGACGAAAATGGGGGGGATGATTAGCGCTTCGAATGTTGAAAACGGCACGGTGTTTACAATCATGATCCCTCTGTATACTCCCCCCTCGTCCTAATGACATTTTTTAAACCTTTTTCCCTATAATTCCTCTATGACACTTTTAAAAGCAACATCACTATCACACGCCTTTGATTATCCTCTCTTTGAGGATGTATCGCTGAGTCTAAATGCCGGAGAATCGATTGCGATCGTCGGCGTAAGCGGAAGCGGAAAATCGACGCTGATGCATATCCTCTCCTCCCTCTTGCATCCGTTAAAAGGGAAAGTAGAACTTTTCGGAGAGGATATTTATCGCCTCGATGACAAATCCTTGGTCAAACTGCGCCGTAATGATTTGGGGATGATCTATCAAAGCCATTATCTCTTTAAAGGGTTTAGTGCGTACGAGAACCTCGAAGTGGCAACCTTGCTCTCCGGCGAGAGTATCGATCCGACATTGATAAAACGGTTGGGGATTGAACACGTTATCAATCAAAAAGTGACCGAACTCTCCGGCGGACAGCAACAACGGGTCTCTATCGCGCGGGTGATGTCGAAAAAACCGCGACTTATTTTCGCCGATGAACCGACGGGAAATCTCGATCATGCAACGGCACTCGAGGTGATGGGGATTTTTGATGATTATTTGAAACAGCATCAAGCCGCGATGATTTTAGTCACCCATGATGAAGCGTTGGCGGCACGATGTAGCCACACCTATCGTATGCAAAACGGCAATCTGAGCGAGGGGTAAACGGATGGAGTGGGCTGCAATCTTTAGTGAAGGCCGCACCATCGCTTTTATTTTGCTCTTTACCCGTTTTACCGCCCTTTTTATGGCAGTGCCTATCTTTTCCCACATGAATATCCCTATCTCGATCAAAGCGGCGATGGCATTTTTTTTCACCGTCTTTTTTTTCGGTGCCCTCCCGCCGCTGCATATCCCTACCGATGCCCTTAGTCTCACCGTAGCGGTACTGGGAGAAATGCTTTTTGGGCTTGCCGTTGGGGTTGTATTACAGCTGGCATATCATGTGATTACCTTTGCGGGGGGGCAAATTTCGTTTATGATGGGATTCTCCCTCGCTTCAGCGATTGACCCTCAATCGGGGGTATCGATGCCGATTATCAATCAGTTTTTAGCATTGTTGGCATTGATGGTTTTATTGGTATTTGATTTGCATCATTGGATACTGTTGTATGCATCGGCTTCGATCTCCGCCGTCCCGTTAGGGGGATTTATGATGACCCCCTCGCTCTTTCAATACATTATGCATGCGATGACCAATATGTTTGTGGTAGGATTTATGATCGCTTTTCCGATCACGGCGTTATCGATGCTGGCGGATCTCATTTTCGGGATGCTGATGAAAACGATGCCTCAATTCAACTTGCTCGTTATCGGGATGCCGATTAAAATCGCGGTATCGTTCGTGGTTCTAATGGTAACATTGGGGGCAACGCTTATGATTGTGACGTCTCAAACCCAAAATGCCTATAATTTCCTTGAAAAATTATTCTAAATAGGCTTTGGATGATTGTATAACAGGTTGCAAAGCGTGGCGGATCGCAATGATTTTTTCGGGGTTGTCACTGCATCGCATCGGAGCACTTTTGGAACTGAAAATAGCTTCGTCGATAGGGGCGCTTCCGGTGCAAACCAGCACGTCATCCACCAAGATGGTGCTTTGGGTGAGCGTTACGCGGGAGATGTAAAGTTCGGTATTACGGTATTGAATCAGAGATAGCGGATCATTGCGGGGATCTTGAACGATGAGTTTGAGGGTACTTGCGTGTTTAGTCGCCGATAAAAACCCTTTGCTCAGGTGTGAATGATGGTATGAGGGGGTAACAATGAGGATCGAAGAGCTGTTTTTAAAGGCCTGAGTTATTTCGTGGACAAAACGGCTATGGTGGTCGGGGAACAGGTAGGTACTCTCATGTGCATAAAGTGCCGTGAAAATGAAAAGAAATCCCAGATGTTTTATCATTTAACTTTTTTTTAGTTACAATGATACCATTTAGCTTTTGATAGAACAAGAAGATACTTTAGAGGGGTAGCAATGAAGATTTTGCTTTTTAACGATAATCCGGTAGTTCGAAAACTGGTGGCTCTCAGTGCGCAAAAAACGAAAGACGATTTAAGTGTAGTGTGGTCAGCGGATGAGGTCGAAGGGAGTGAATACGATTTGCTCATTGTGGATGATGCACTGTACAGCGATGATCTATTTGAATCATTGGATCAAAAAATCCGTGTTAAAAGCAAATTATTGATGGCAACACGAGGAAACGGAGTTCCTGAGGGGTTTGACAATGTCCTCAATAAACCGTTTTTGCCAACTGATCTGGTCGATATGTTGGTCAAGATCGAAAAAAGTGCGGTAGGATCATCAAATGCGAAAGCGGCAAATGGTGAAGAGAGCCCTATGGCTGCACCACTCTACTCGATCAATCTCGAAGATACCCTTCCAGAAATCGAACGTCCAGAGGGTAGATCCCTCGATTTAGAAGATTTGGACGGGGATGACAATGATTTTGATTTCGGTAATTTAGAGGATTTTGAAGATAAACTTCCCGAAACGGGCATTTTAGATCACGAAGAAGTTCAAGAAGTTCAAGGGCTTTTGGAAGATACCGAAGAGGAGCCAATGGAGATGGAAGAGGATATTTTGGTTCAAGGGATTGATGAACTTGAAATGCCAAAAGAAGAAGAGGATGACCTTTTGGGTGATCTGGGGGATGATTTCTCATTTGATGAAGTACCTGCAGCCGACAAGATTGAAGAAGAAATGCCAAGTTTTGATGATGTCTTGGACGATGAGATGCTCAAACTCGATGAAGAAAGCGCAGATAAAGAGCTTTTGGATGAAGAGGAATTCGGAGATCTTGAATTGCCTTCATCGTTAGATGAATTGAGCGGTATCGTCGAAGAAGAACCTAAAGCCGAGGAGCCTATCGGATTTGATGAAGAAGCGGACTTTGATGAAGAGATTTCATTGGATGAAGCCGATGACTTGGATGAGAGTGCTTTAGAGGACATGGATATGTCAGGTTTGATGGATGATGGTAATTATCTGGAGCAACTGGAAGCAAAAATCAATAGCGCGGTGAACGGATTGGAACCTGAAGAACTTGATCGAGAACTCTCATCGGATGATTTGGATGAGAGCCTAATGGCGGATTTTGATTTAGATCTTCATGAGAGTAGCGAAGAACCAAAAGGGGAGATGAGCGGTTTGGATGAACTTGATATGCTTGATGAGATGGAACTCAAACGTGCCATCGGCGAAGAGGTAGATGAAGAAGAGGAACTCGAAGCGTTCAGCGCAGATGAAGATGGTGGATTCAGTGACGATGAGATCGAGGATGATCTTGTGGATGAAGAATTCCCTGATGCAATGATCGAGAAAGAGCCGGAGGTAGAATCGTCTGCCACCCCTACAGAAGGGGTTGAAGCCCTTCAAGCTCTTCTCAAAGCTCTATCCAATGAAGATGTTGCCAAATCACTTAAGGGGATGAACATCAGTATTAATATTAATTTCGGAAACGGCGCATGAATCGTCACAGTGGCGCAATATTAGTGTTGTCCGGACCAAGCGGTGCAGGAAAAAGCTCGCTGATCCATAAAATAACAGACCATATCGGACCGACTTACTTTTCGATTTCTACGACTACGCGTCCTATACGCGAGGGGGAAGTAGACGGGGTACATTACCATTTTGTCAGTGAAGAGGAATTCAAACATGACATTGAGCAAGAGATGTTTTTGGAGTACGCAGTCGTTCACGGAAACTACTACGGAACCTCTCTCGGGCCGGTAAAAAAAGCGCTCAAAGAGGGCAAACTGGTTATTTTTGATATTGATGTTCAGGGGCATGATGCGGTTCAAAATCGCCTCAGTGACATAACGACTTCGGTTTTTATTACGACTCCGACACTGGCAGAATTAAAAAAACGGCTCCATAACCGTTCTACCGACACTGATGCGGTCATTGCGGGACGAATCGAGATGGCGAAACGGGAAGTTCAGCGGATCAGTGAGTACGATTTTTTAGTCGTGAATGATAATTTGGAAGAGGCATCGGAAATTTTGATCTCCATTGCCAAAGCGGCACGGATGAAAATCCCGACGTTGCAAATCAACGAGTTTGTCCACAAATGGGAAGAAGAAAGTTAAAGCGATAACAAAAAGATATACGTAATCTCATAAGGACGATTACAGCAATCTACCGTTATACTGCTCCAATTTATTTTTAATGGACAAAAGGAAATACCTATGGGTGGTTTTACAAGCGGAAGTCATTGGTTAATAGTTCTTGCAATTGTTGTATTGCTGTTTGGAGCGAAAAAAATTCCTGAACTGGCAAAAGGCTTTGGTCAAGGGATCCGAAATTTCAAAAAAGAGATGAAAGAAGAAGATACCGTTGCAACGACACCATCGGCTCCGGAAGCTCCGAAACAAGTTGATACTACTGCATCTACGGTAGAAGCTCCAAAAACCACTACGCAAGCGTAAGCCTTGAAACAGCGAGTCTCTGCGCTGTTGCGCGATAAATTCAATTGTGACGTTATCCTCGAAAAACCGAAAGATCGCTCTTTCGGTCACTTCGCTACCCCTATTGCATTTTCCCTTGCTAAAGAGCTTCGAAAATCTCCTATGGCTATTGCCGAAGAGATCGCCACCTCGTTCAATGAGAGCGAAATGTTCGGTGCAGTGGAATCGGTCAAAGGATATATAAACTTTCGTCTCTCCGAATCGTTTTTGGACGAGTACGCTTCATGGGCGTTGAACCACGGAGAACAATTCGGAAGCAGTGATAAAAAAGGGACAATTCTCCTCGAATTCGTCAGTGCGAATCCGACCGGACCGCTTCATATCGGGCACGCTCGAGGAGCGGTTTATGGGGATACGATGCTTCGACTCGGTCGTCATTTGGGCTACGATATTACGGCGGAGTATTATGTCAACGATGCAGGTAATCAAATCGATTTACTCGGGGTATCCTTACAACTCGAAGGGCGCAGCTCTTTGTTGGGTGAGAGTGTCGAATGGCCGGAAAAATACTATCGCGGTGAGTATCTCAGTGACTTAGCCCGTGAGGTAGTAGAGCTTTTCGGTGAAGATGCACTTCGCGACGAGAGTCGTCAAAAAGAGTTGGCGCTTTGGGCAAAAGACAAAATTTTAGCCCTTATCGTGGATGATCTGGCGGCGATCAACGTCCATTTCGATACCTTCGTCGGTGAAGCGTCTCTCTACAGTGAGTGGGATCGCGTTATGGCAAAAATGGGGGAGGGTGTTTACACCAATGAGGGGAAAACCTTTATCCGATCCTCCGATCTCGGTGATGACCATGACCGTGTCGTGGTACGTGAAGACGGACGTCCGACCTACCTTGCGGGAGATATTATCTACCATAACCAAAAGTTTGAGCGAGGATTCGAGGATTACATCAATATCTGGGGTGCGGATCACCACGGCTATATCGCCCGTGTGAAAGCGGCGATCACCTTTTTGGGATACGATTCGTCTAAACTTGAAGTGCTCCTCTCCCAAATGGTGAGTTTGCTCAAAGACGGCGAACCGTTTAAAATGTCCAAACGTGCGGGAACCGTTATTCTGATGAGTGACGTGGTTGAAGAGATCGGTGCAGAAGCGTTGCGCTTTATGTTCGCCTCTAAAAAGTGCGATACGGCGCTCGAATTTGACATCGAAGAGCTCAAACGCCAAGATAGCTCGAATCCGATCTACTATATCCAATACGCCCATGCACGTATCCAAACCTTGATCGCGAAAAGCGAAAAAAGCATGGATGAGATTATGGCTTCCCATTTGCATGGGTTAAGTGCGGATGCGGACGGGTTGTTGTTTGAGGCACTGTTGTTGCCGGAGATCATTGAGGATGCGTTCGAATCGCGTCAAGCGCAAAAACTCCCCGATTATCTCAAAGTGTTAGCGGGTAGACTGCATAAATTTTACTACGATACACGAATCATCGGTACCGAAGATGAAGCGAAGTTATTAAAACTCCTCCTTGTCGTCGCCCTCTCGATTAAAACAGGACTTTCACTTCTTGGAATCCAAGCTAAAGATCGAATGTAAATATTCGATCTTTACCCTCTTTTTATCCCAATAATCTCGTAACATTTTGTCGAAGAGCATCATTTTGATGGGCGATAGCGATTTGCGTCATATCCAGCTTTAGATTACTTTGCTGAAAATCTTTGATCGCGTTAGCCATATCGGTATCGGCGATTTGGCTTTTTGCCGCAGATGCTGTGCTGATCTTGTCCAAAAGGGTGGTAGTCGCACTCACAAAGCTGTTGGTCGTAGAGCCGACATCGGAATTAGCCTGAGACAGAGCGTCTCTATAGGCTTGGATACCGTCTTGATTGTCGATAGAGAGTGATGATGGAGAAAGTGATGGGATGGAAGCGGAGATAGTACTCTCACCCAAAGAGAAGCTCATAGAGCTTCCGAAAAGAGATTTTCCGTTGAAACTACTACTGTCGATACTTTGCTGCATCGATTGCACGGTGCGGTTAAATTCTCCTTGCAACGCTTGTTTCTGAGAATCATCCAAAGATGCATTGTTATAACGGACGCTGAGATCATTCAAGGTTTGGGTCTGATCGGAGAGAGAGTTGAGTGTTCCACCGGCAATCTGCATCATTGAAATACCGTCATTGGCGTTCATAACCCCTTGGGATGCCAAAGAAATTTCATTTTGTAACATATCGGCGATAGAACGTGAAGCGCTGTCTTCCATCCCAATCTGTATTGCGGAAGCGATTTTTTCGAGGGTTTTATCCCGTTTGTTTGTCTCCGTATTCATTTGCGGAAGGGGATTGTATTGTGTATTAATAGCTGCCATTTTGTCTCCTTTCAAATCTATCATTTGTTATAGAATATCACGGTACATATTAAAAAATAATAATATTTTCAGAGTAAACATTACTGTGTCCGAGCAATGCTATAATTCGCTCATGGTAATAAAGCGTTAGGAGCAAAGATGATCAAAGTAGCGGCAGTGCAAATGCAGATGAGCGGGGACAAAAATGCCAACATTCTCAAAGCTGAATCGATGGTGCGTGAAGCGGCGCGCAGTGGTGCCAATATCATTTTGATCCCTGAACTTTTCGAGGGGTACTATTTTTGCAAAGATATGGACAAAAAGTATTTTGAATGGGCTCAACCGCTACAAAACAATCCCCTCATCGCGCATTTCAGCGCGTTGGCGAAGGAGCTTGGGGTAGTGTTGCCGATTAGCTATTTCGAGCGTGACGGTAAACGTTATTTTAACTCACTCGTCATGATCGATAGCGATGGTACCGTGATGGAAAACTACCGCAAAACTCATATCCCTGACGGTCCGGGGTACGAAGAGAAATTTTACTTTGAGCCGGGGGATACGGGGTTCAAAGTGTGGAAAACCGCATTTGGAAATGTGGGTGTCGGCATCTGCTGGGATCAGTGGTTCCCCGAAACGGCGCGTAGTCTTACCCTTATGGGGGCGGATATGATTTTCTATCCGACGGCGATCGGAAGCGAACCTGAAATCGGCGTCGATTCGGCATCGCACTGGCAGCGGGTACAAATGGGACACTCTGCGGCGAATATCATCCCTGTGATCGCCGCCAACCGTATCGGTGAAGAGGTGGGGGAGAGTTGTACCCTGACCTTTTACGGTTCTTCGTTCATCACCGATCATACGGGGCAAAAAGTTACCGAAGCATCGCGAGATCGTGAGGAGATTCTCTACAGCGAGTTCGATCCTATAGCTATTCGCGAACATCGCCACTATTGGGGACTCATCCGCGACCGCCGACCGGAGTGTTACGGAGAGATTGTTAAGCAATAACGATATGGAAAAGCTAGCCACAAAAAATCTTCACGTTTTGTATGTCGAAGATGATGATGTGGCACGTGAAAACGGTATCGAGTATCTCGAAAACTACTTCGATCATGTTCATGCCGCTTCGGATGCTTTCGAAGGATTAAAACTCTATCGCGAGGTTCATCCCGAAATCATCATTACCGATATTCAGATGCCTAAACTGAACGGTTTAGAGTTTGTCAAACAGATCCGTAAAGAGAATAAAGAGACTCAGATCATAGTCATTAGCGCATACAGTGACACGACCTATCTTCTTCAGGCCATAGAGTTGCAGTTAGTCAAATACCTCATTAAACCGGTGCAGGAGAGCGCTTTTAAAGAAGCATTGCGACAATGTATCGAAAGCATCCATCATAAAGACTCAAATATCATCAACCTTCCGGATAACACCTATTTTGACACGTACAATCAGACCCTTGTCCGCGATGGGGATGTTGTTGCTTTACGGACGAAAGAGCTTCAGATGTTGAGCCTGCTCCTCAAATATAAAAACCGCTATGTCACCTATAGCGAGATCGAAAACCATGTTTGGCGAGAGAGTGCCATGAGCAGCGATGCCCTTAAAACACTGATGAAAAATCTCAAAGCCAAACTCCCTGCGAATCTCATTTCCAACCTCTCAGGGACAGGGTACAAAATTGAGTGCTGAAGCGTTCACCCACTTAGCCTACGGCGCAACGTTCGGCATTTTGCTGATGAGTATCGTCTATACGCTCGTACGGTATATTTACTCCAAAGAGATCATGTATATCAGCTATTGCGCCATGCAGGTTTTCTCTTTGGGATATATCAGCGCCTATAGCCATCTTTTCGCACTTGAGCCTTTTGTGCAGGAGATTTTTCTTCTGTTAGCAACGCTGAGCGCCGTTATGTTTGCGATAACGTTTCATGAGGGGAATTTGATTCCAAAGATTGCTAATTTTAAAGAGTTGGTAATCAATACCCTTTTGCTCAATGTGGTCATTTTGACCGCTTTTTATCACTATATCCTTTTTGAGTATCTCCCCTATACGGTGGTGTATGCGATTTTGTTTCTCTCCATCGTGTTTAATCTCCGCTCAGGGTTTAAACCGACGATCGTGTATGTCATCGGATGGTCGCTGCTCTGTATTTTGCTCTTTGTGTTTCAGCTAAAACAGGTGTACGTTGAACACGGCTATATCGATATTGTACTGGCGGCATTTGCAGTGGAAGCGGTGCTGTTTACGATCTCTATTTCGTACAAATACAATCTTTTCAAAAATCAGGCACTCGATCATCAAAATATGTTGTTTCAACAGTCAAAAATGGCAAAAAGCGGTGAGATGATCGCCAATATCACCCACCAGTTTCGTCAACCCCTCAACAACCTCTCCTACCTGTTGATGAATCTGAAAAGTCGGTATGAAAATCGTACGATAGACGATGCATATTTCGATAAGAAAATCGCTTCGGCGCAGGAACAGTTGCAGTTTCTATCCAAGACGATTGATGATTTCAAAGAGTTTTATACCCCTGCCAAAGCAAAAGAGCCTTTTTCCCTCACCGAAGCGATCCGCAATAGCGTTGCCGTCATTGCCCCCGATTTAAAGAGCAAAGGAATCGTATTGGAGGTTGTTGGTAGTGATGAAGAGATCACTATTTTTGGAAAAAAGAATGAGCTCTCTCAGGTTCTTTTGGCGTTGATCTCGAATGCGTCGGATGCATTGAGCGGGGTGAGTGAACCAAAGATTATCCTTCGTAGCCACTGCAACGGGAGCGAAGCTATGATCAGACTCGAAGATAACGGGAGCGGGATTTCAAGCGATACACTTGGAAAGATTTTTGACCCCTATTTTACGACAAAATCACAAGGGAGCGGGATCGGGCTCTATTTGTGCAAAATGATCATCGAAAAAAGCTTCGGAGGAAAAATAGAGGTCGAGAGCAAGGTTCGAGAGGGGAGCGCGTTTACCCTCTCGATGGCGCTCTATCACTCAGCTCGCGGATAGATAAAGGAGATCTCTTTTACAACAGAGATTTTCGGATCTTCTTTTGCGAAGACCGTGAGTTTGACTTTCAACGCGGTGTCTCTTCGATCTGACTGCGATAAGTTTTGATTTGTCGAGATCACCAATATCCGTTTTCGCATACCGTCGGCTTTGAGACGTAACGCTTCAAAGCTATCGATACGGAAGTTTTTGTCTTCCACTTTGACATCGTAGGTATAGGTTTGTTTTTGGGTGTTGTGAATGTTCACAATATAGTTGTTGCTGACGATGCCATCGTGTGTTTTGTAGAGTTCGTTTGGTTTATTGATATTGACCAACACCCGCTCTTGTCCCGATGCTCCCACTGCTGCAAATATCAAGGACCCAGCCATAGCGACAAAATACATAATGTTGCGTTTGGAAAAAATAGAGCATTTTATCTCATGCAAAATGGATTTCGGACTTCCCCACTCGATCAGCGATTTTTTCCCTAATTTACCCATGACGGTACTACACGCATCGGCACATCCCAGACAGTTGATACACTCTAACTGTAACCCTTGACGTATATCGATATGGGTCGGACATACTTTGACACACGCTTCACAGGCGGTACACTCTTGCGCGCCGCGATTGGTGTTATACACGACGTGTTTGGTATTATCATCATAAAGTACGGTTTGAATGCGTGAATAGGGGCATAGATAGGTACAAAAACTCTCCTGCATCCAGACAATATCATAAATCAAAAATGCCGCAGTTGTAGCGATGAAAATGATGATAAAGAGATGATCTTGCGGGTGTTGCATATATATGAAGAAATCTTCGGGAGGGACGAAGTACCAGATAAAATTGGTCGATGCGGTTATTGCGATCAGTGCCCAGAGTAAAAAACCGACAACGACTTTGATCTTATTTTCAAGAGATGAGGTATTCATACGCTTTTGTTTGTTCGTACTGTTTCTCAAATCAAGGAGGGTTCCTTGAATCAAATCCCGATAAATGGTTCTAAAAATTGTCTGAGGGCATCCCCATCCGCACCACGCTCTACCAAGTATGGAAGTGAGAGCAAAAATCCCGATAAACAAAAACATCAATAAAAACGGCATGATGTAAAACTCGTTGACATCGTAGGCTAATCCCATAAAATGAAACTGGAGTTTTTCAAATGAGAGAAGCAAAAGGTGGTTGTCATTCACCCTCATAAACGGAACGGTGAAGATAAAGAGGGTGACAAAGGCATAGAACCAATATCGTTTAGTCGCATAAGACATACAGACTCCTTGAAGATAGAATAGGGAACTGTAGAAAAATAAAGTGTCTTTTTGGTGGCATAAAAAAGAGTGGAACTCCTTTTGCTTTAGTAAGGTAATGAATTACTAACGGGGGTTGCCGTGAGAGTTGTATTACGCAATAACGCTATCTTTGTTCAAGGGAGTACCAACACTCTCGAAGAGTCGTGGATGGAGGAGTTTTTCGATCATCACATCCATAACACACTGTTTTTGGATAACGGGGTATTGGTTCTCAATAATGAAAACTCCGCGAATCAAAAAGAGGAGTTTTTGGAGACGCTTAGCGAGCGTTTTACCAAAGCCAATGAACTCTCCAGCCCGTTTTACAGCCGTTCTTTGAAGCGATGTAAAACAGCGGCGGTTCGTATCGAAGTACCGTTTCGCAACAATGAAAACGTCGATGTCGAAGTGTATGCGTTCGGACCGGATCGTGTTAAATTGAGCGTGTTGACTCCGAATCGTTGGGTAATGCGCTATCTCAAACAGCAGCTCTCCAGTATGGTGACCAGTTCGACGAACGACGGGCTCTTTATCGATGTGACGACTCCGCAGGCAAAAGCGCGTCTCGAAAAAACCCTCAATCGTCGCGAAGTACTCCATTTTACGATCAACTATCAATACGACGATATGTTTATGAGTCGGTTGTACGGAAATTATCGTGGATGGGGACACGGAAACGATGCAATCGATAAGATGATCCGTTATCATGCGATTTTCGAGATCCCGATGGGCTCATCTCCGGAAGATTTGAAAAAACGGTACCGCAAACTCGCCAAACGGTACCATCCCGACCGAGTTCAAAACAAAAGCCCTAAAATTATCAACAAATACACCGAGAGATTTCAGCTCCTCCAAGAAGCCTACGGGGCATTACAAGCGGTCAGTTAAGGCGGATAGCTCTTCCGCGCTGATGCGGTAGAGCCGTTTATCTTTCATCTCGCACAGTTCGTTTGAAAATCCCCGTTTGGTGAAGAGCAGTATTTTATCGGCTCTGATGGAGAGTTTGCTGCATTTCTCTTCGAGTTTGTGAAACTCTTTTTTGTTCACTTTGTGATTTGTCCATTTGCACTCTCCTACCCATATCTCCCCCTCCATGGTCTCGATGAACAGGTCGATCTCCACTTCGCGGTTCCAGTAGCTACCCGAATCGAGCAGATCGCTTTGAAACGCAGGGGCTAAAATATCTCGAATGTAAAGATCGCATAACTCTTCAAACGTAAATCCGACAAACGCGTTAAATTGCTCCTGAAAATGATCCAAAAACGGTTGATAGTTTCCCTCTCGGATCGATTTTGAAAACGGCTCGACAAACGCAAACCAAAAGCGTAAAAACGGGGTGGTAAATCGAAATTTATGGGAAATCTTATGATGCTCGATCTCTTTTTTGAATTTCTGTTTCGGATGAGCACGGATCAGAGGCATTTCGCGGGAACGTTCCAGCGTGAGATAGCCGTTGACACGTAAAAACTCAAATGCTTCATTCCCTCGCTCTTTGCCGATGCGGGCGCGTCGATACGCTGAGCCTTGCCGTCGATCTCCGATACTGATCGCATGGAGCAAATTGATATAGAGGGGATCATCATTTAGGGGTGCGAGGAGGCGTTCTCGGTGGGTCTCAAAGGGGATGAGTATGTGGCGGAGGATCAAGGATTCTATCGTCTCATCCGTATCGATCGGATCGTTGTATCCTCCGAAAATCGCGAACAGTTCAACATACTGTTCCATATCTCGGGGGAGATTGAGGTGAAAAAAATCGCTTATCAGTTTTCTATCCATCGGATAGATTATAACGAATAAGTAAAGCGATAGTCTTAGGAAGTGAGAACGATGGCGATATTTTTGAGAATTTTGTTGACCCGTTCGGTATATTGTGTCAATTTGTCACTATAGCGATCGGCAGAAGCGGTATTTGTTTCGATCTCGTTTAGAATTTCCAGCATCGAGCGGATAAAATCTCGATGATCGGCACATTCATGACAGACCGATGTACTGGAACACATCCCCTCATTCATGAGGACATAGGCCTCTTCGGTTGCCGTATTGAGCTGAGTGAAATAGGCACTGTCACGGTTGTTCTTTTCGTTGAGGAGTCGTTGGAGCTGTTGAAACTTTTTTTGTGCATCACGAAGAGTATTAAACACAGTTGTCTCCTGTTTGTATTTTGAGGGCTTAATTGTAGCTCAAAAAAAGGTAGAATTGCATAAGAAATTTATATCCTTCAAAAGAGATTCTATGAAACATCGCTACATCGGGCAAAGCGGTTTGCGCGTATCGCCGATTTGTATGGGGACAATGACATTCGGAAGCCAATGTGATGAAAAAAACGCGTTTAAAATAATGGATAAAGCCTACGATGCGGGGGTCAACTTTTTCGATACCGCAGAACTCTATCCCGTTCCTCCCGAAGAGAGCCTCTGTGGTTTGACCGAGGAGATGGTGGGACGTTGGCTCAAAACCAAACCCAGAGAGAGCATTATCTTGGCATCCAAAGTGGCAGGGGCGGCATCGGGGTGGTTCGTCCCTCCGATCCGTCACGGCTATACGGCGATTGATCGGTTTCATATCGAGCGGGCGGTTGAGGGATCATTGAAACGTCTTGACACCGATTATATCGATCTTTATCAGATGCATTGGCCTGATACGATAGTACCGATCGAAGAGTCGATGAGGGCATTTGATGCGCTGGTGCAAAGTGGCAAAGTCCGCTATATCGGAACTTCCAATGACACCGCGCGGGGGACGATGAAATCGCTGATGGTGTCCAAATATGAAAAGTTGGCCCGTTTTGAGTCGATCCAAAACAATTTTTCCCTTCTCAATCGTCGCGATCTAACCGAGATCGGTGCGCTCTGCCGCGAAGAGAAGATTTCACTATTGCCGTACTCGCCCTTAGCAGGTGGAGTGCTGAGCGGAAAATACAACCAAGACATCAATGCGCAGGGGCGGTTCAGCGATTACGTCAAATCGGCCAATAAACGTCAGCGTCTGATGGTAACGCGGTTTATGAACGATAAGACTCTAGCCTCGACCCAAGAGTATCTCCGCATCGCCCATGAAGCAGGGCTGCATCCGGTGACGATGGCGATTGCGTGGAGCAAGCAGTTCGATTTTGTCGCTTCGACGATTATCGGGGCGACGACTCCCGAACAGCTCGATGCGAGTCTTGCTGCTATGGATGTGACACTCAGCTCCGAACTACTCCAAAAACTGGATGAGGTACATGCAAAAATTCTTTATCCTATGGGTTAGTCTCCTCATTTTGTTGATTACGGGGTGTACGAGCAAACACTATAGTATCAGTGAGCCTAAAATTATCACCATCAAATCACCGAAG
The DNA here is from genome assembly GCF_036279695.1 of Sulfuricurvum sp. GTDB lineage: Bacteria > Campylobacterota > Campylobacteria > Campylobacterales > Sulfurimonadaceae > Sulfuricurvum. The sequence goes on along the minus strand of NZ_DASUIQ010000102.1, from coordinate 15,654 downwards.
CTCAAATTTGCCGATACGGGGTATATTCGTCATGAGGGGGAAGCGGTGGAAGCTGAACTCTTTACGGCGGGAGTTGCGGTAGAGAAGATTTCGATTGATGAGAAGGTGTGTGTGAGCGCGGGGTGTATGAGCGAAGAAGCATTTGTCCGTGAGTACCTCTCTGCGGATTATCCTACCGATACCCTTCGACGTATTTTACTGGGGGAACCGATTTTTGAGGGGATCAATACCACCGAACAATGCGGCGGTGCGAAAACCCAATACATCCGTAATGAGAAGATGGACATCGTCTATCGGCTCAAACCCGAAATGAGCTATTTCAAAGACCGAAGCAACGGATTGATCATAAAAATCGAGGATCTAAAGGAGACCAATGCGACTGAGTGAACGAAGTTCTCAGGTGGAACAATCCCATATCCGTTCTATGACACGAGCGTGCAATGCACTGGGCGGTATCAATATGGCACAAGGTGTCTGCGATCTCGAAGTTCCCCGAGCGGTGATCGAGGGGGCGTACACGGCGATGAATGAGGGAATTAATATTTATACCCCGACGGAGGGGTTACCTCGATTGCGTTCTGCGATAGCCTCTAAGATGAAACGATTTTATGATGTCGAGATTCAGCCTGAGCAGGTATTGGTCAGCGATGGTGCAACGGGGGCATTTTATACGGCATGTATGGCACTCTTGAATCCGCTTGATGAGGTGATTTTGTTCGAACCCTATTACGGCTATCACCGCTCCACCCTCACGTCGCTTGGTGCCGTACCGACGTTTGTTCGACTCGAAGCACCCCAGTGGAAACTCGATTTAGAGGCACTCGAAGCGGTAGTGACCCAAAAAACGCGTGCGATGGTGATCTGCAACCCCGCCAATCCGAGCGGCAAGGTGTATACTCGTGAAGAGTTGGAGCAAATTGGAGTTTTTGCCGAAAAACACGATCTGATCGTTTTTGCCGATGAGATGTACGAGCACTTTTTATACGGGGATGCAGTCCATATCACGGCACTCAGCGTCCCGAGTCTCAAAGATCGATGCGTTGTGCTGAGTGGATTTTCCAAAGTGTTCAGTATCACCGGATGGCGTTTGGGATACGCTATTGCCCCCGTGAGTGTTATCGAAGCGATGGCACAGCTCAACGATCTTATCTACGTTTGCGCCCCAGCACCGTTACAGATCGGTGCGGCAGTTGGATTGGAAGAACTTGGGGATGAGTATTACACTGAGCTTGCCCGTATCCATGAACATAAACGCGACCTCTTTTGTGATGCACTTCGCGACGCGGGATTGATTCCGAGTGTCCCTGCGGGTGCTTATTATGTCATGACGGATGTGAGCAGTGTGGCAGGGAGCGATGATTTTGACAAAGCGATGGCAATACTCGAAAAAACGGGAGTTGCATCGGTTCCGGGACGGGCGTTTTACCACGATGATGCAGGGCGGAATCTGGTTCGCTTTTGCTACTCTAAACCTCTGGATGTACTTGAAGAGGCGGCACAGAGAATCCGCAAACTGCGCTAAAATACTACTACTAAACTATCAGGAATACTCATGTCTAAATTTGTCGGAGCACACGTTTCCGCTTCGGGCGGTGTTTTTAACGCTCCCTTAAACGCGATGGCGATCGGTGCGAAAGCGTTTGCCCTTTTTACCAAAAATCAAAAACAATGGGCGGCAAAGCCTCTCGAAGCGGATACTATTGCTCTGTTTAAAGAGAACCTCGCTAAAAGTGGAATTCTCCCGAAACACATTCTTCCCCACGATTCATATTTGATTAATCTTGGTCATCCCGAAGAGGATAAACGGCAAAAATCGCTCGAAGCGTTTATCGATGAGGTGAATCGCTGTAGCCAGTTGGGACTCGATCGGTTGAACTTCCATCCGGGGAGCCATTTGAAACAAATCAGCGAAGAAGAGTGTATCGACCGTATCGCGATGAGCATGAACGAAGCGCTGAGTGTTACCAACGGTGTCACCCTAGTGATCGAAAATACGGCGGGTCAAGGGTCAAATCTGGGGTGGAAATTTGAACATTTATCCGCCATCATTGAGCGTATAGAGGACAAATCACGCGTCGGTGTCTGCATCGATACATGCCATATGTTTACGTCGGGATATGACATCCGAACCCGTGAAGCCTATGACACAACTTGGGCGGAGTTTGATACAATTGTGGGATTTAAGTATCTGCGTGGGATGCACATCAACGATTCCAAACCTGATCTCGGCAGCCGAGTTGACCGACACGATTCGATCGGTAAGGGGAAAATCGGTCTCGATGCGTTCGGATTTATCATGAACGATCCGAGAATGGATGACATTCCACTGGTGCTTGAAACGATCGATGAGACGATTTGGGCTCAGGAGATTCAACTTTTATACGGAATGGAGAAATGATGAGAAGTTTGGTATTTCTGTCTGCTGCAGCAGCGACGGTAATGGCGGCGGGGTATAAACTCCCGGAGAGTTCGATCAACGCTACGGCACTGAGCGCGGCGTATGTGGCAAATGCACATGGAGCCGACGCGGCGTATTACAACCCAGCGGCAATGGTCTATAACGACGATGCGGGGTTGCTCGAAGTCGATGCGACCTATATCGGACTCTCTAAAATTCATTACAATGGAAACTATACTTCTAGAAATCCAGTAACAGGTGTGAGTACTACTTCAGGACCATACAGCATCGATTCTAAAAGTGAATCGTTTTTGGTTCCGACCCTCCATTACACCTCTAAAAAATTGGGAGCTAGCGGTGCTCGCGCAGGGTTGAGTATCGTTGCTCCGGCAGGATTGTCAAAACGGTGGGATGCACAACCGGCAAAATCAAGTGCGGAAGAGTTTACCCTCCAAACCATAGAGGTTAATCCTACTTTGGCTGTACCGTTGAGCGATACCCTCAGTATAGGTGCCGGATTTCGGATCGTTCGAACCAGCGGCGTTGTCAAAAGCAATACGGGTGCTACGCAAGTGTCTCGTGATCTGACCGGCGATGCTATGGATTACGGGTATAACTTGGCACTCAATTATCGACCTATCCATAATCTCTCATTGGCGGCAACCTATCGTTCTAAAATCGACTTGAACGTAGAAGGGGATGCTACGTTAAATTATCTTCCGTCCGCTCATCCGTCACATGCCGCCTATAGCGGTGCCGCCAGTGTGACGGTTCCTCTCCCCGCGGCACTTAACCTTGCCGCTGCGTATACGTTTGATACAGGGACAACGGTAGAAGCGGTATTCGAACGCACCTATTGGTCTGCATACAATAATCTCGATTTTGATTATGATGGGACACTCAATGCAGCAACGGTTGCTTTTGGGACACCGATTCCGAAGAATTGGACAAACACCAATACTTATCGTCTCGGTCTAACTCAAAAACTCGATAAGCTAACGGCAATGGCAGGGATCGCATACGACAAAACTCCGGTACCTGAAGCGAATCTCGGATATGAGCTTCCCGATTCGGATGCTTGGATCTATTCTTTGGGTGCGCGCTACCAAATTGATAAGCAATGGAATGTCGGTTTAGCGGGACTGGTCGATGTGAAAAAAGATCGAACCGTTCATAATAGTTCTATTAACGGTGACTTCTCTAACTCTCGTGCATATTTGGTTACGGCTGGAATCGAGTATCGTTTCTAATGACCTATCCGTATGACAATTTTTATGCGATGCTTCACAGCGTCGCAGAAGAAACACCCTTTAAAAGGGTTATTTTTGTTGATGATAAGTCTATTAGTTACAAAAGCTTTTTAGAGAGTGTCGATAGAGCCGCACGTGCACTGGAACTCATCGGTGTAACTCAGGGTGATCGTGTCGCTCTGATCGCCCCCAACGGGATCGAGTTTGTTCAAAGCGTTTTTGCGATTAGCAAGCTCGGTGCCGTAACGGTACCTATCAATACAATGCTCAAAAACGAAGAGTACCGCTATATCCTAAGCGATTGCGATGCAAAAGTATTGATTACCTCTTCGAAATTTACGAAAGAGGTTCGCGATCTGTGCGATACCATCGATTCACTCACCCATACGATTTGGATTGATAAAGCACCGACGGAGAGTGCGAATCATTTGGTTTTGGGGGAGATACTATCAGAACATTTGCATCCACACAGTCCATCCCCTGCAATGCTTGATGATACGGCGGTCATCTTTTATACCTCAGGAACGACGGGACACCCAAAGGGGGCAATGATTAGCAATCGCAACCTTTTTTCCAATCTTATCGGGGCAAAGGAACGGTTCGAACTCCGCTCAAACGACCGTTTCATCGTCTACTTGCCGATGTTTCATTCGTTTACGTTTTCGATTATGGTGATGCTCCCTTTTTTCATCCGCGCATCGTTTGTGATTATCCCCTCGATTTTGCCCTTTAGCAATATCATCAAACAGACCCTTCTCAAGCGGGTTACGGTATTTATGGGGGTTCCCGATATTTATAACGCCCTTATCCGTGCGAAACTGCCGTGGTATTTTTTATGGTTCAACTCTATCCGATGCTTTATCTCGGGAGGATCGGCACTGAACCAAGATACTCTTAACCGATTCCGATCCACCTTTAAAAGGGCTACGATGTTGGAGGGGTACGGTCTGAGCGAATGTTCTCCCGCCGTGATTATCAATCCGGTAGAGAAACAAAAAACCCTCTCCGTCGGCTTACCGCTCTATGGATATGAGGTAAAAATCGTAAATGACGAGATGGTGGAACTCCCCGTCGGTGAAGCGGGTGAACTGATTGTTCGAGGCGATTGCGTTATGCAGGGGTATCTGAACAATCCGAGCGCAACGGAAGAGACGATTCAAAACGGATGGCTCCGTACGGGAGACATTGCCAAAGTCGATGAAGAAGGGTACGTCTATATCGTTGATCGGATCAAAGATTTGATTATCTCCAAGGGGATCAATATCTATCCGCGACAGATCGAAGAGCAGATGATGCTATTGCCGCAGATTAAACTCGCCGCCGTGATCGCCCAGAATGACCCCCACAGCGGTGAGGTTCCGATTGCGTTTATCGAGCTGGAAGAGGGGTATGAGGATACGACCCCCGCGTATATCAAATCGCAGCTCAAAGAGCATTTGGCGGCATTTAAAATCCCTAAAACTATAACCGTGGTAGAATCTCTTCCTAAGACAGCTACAGGTAAAGTACTGAAACGTGTTCTCAAACAAGGATTGAATTGAAATTTCTGGTCGATTTTTTAGAAAACAAAACCATCGAAAAAACCCATATTTTTTCGCAGCTAAAATGTACGGTCGAGGAAGCGAAAATATTGCAGCTCCTCACCCGCAAGTTTCTACAGTCCCAAGAAGATGTTATTGTGGCAGAACTCCTCCAAGAGCTTTACGGTGCGGATGACTACACCTATTTGGAACATTTCGGGGAGGTCAAAACCCTCCTTGAACTCGGATGGATTACCCACCATTCATTCATCCCCCTCAAAATCAGCGATATGTCGCAGTTGGAACTTTATAACACCCCCGTCGCTCTTACATCGGTTTTTATGAAGCTCCTCGAAGAGGGGTCTTTGGAGATGACACTCCCCGACATCAAACCTTATGCCGATCATTTGGAGTATTTGCAAGATCAGTTTTTCCGTATCGAGCTGTACCAGAAGATGTCGATTATCCGCCACAACGGAAACGAACACTCTCTTGGGATCAATCGTATCCAAAACAAACTCGATTTGCTCGAAAAACGGATCGATGAGCGGATAGCCCAAACGTCACTCGATGTCGTATTGGATCGCTTTTTTAAACAAAAGAAACTAGAACCCAAAGAGCAGGTGATCTTTTTGGCGCTCCTCAAAGAGGAATACAGTGCGACTGAGGGGAACTTGAGAGAGATGAATACCCTCATCGATCTCATCAGTTTCGATGATTACGAGCGGATTAAAAACCGCGCCCTCCTCGAAGACGGTTCACGACTCATCAGCGACGAAGTGATCGATTATGAGGAGATGCTCAACCCGTTCGGCGGTATCAGCCGCGCCTTTTACATCGTCGATGAGGTACTTCAGTCAATCATGCACCCGCAGAAAAAGAAAAAGGTGCGTAAACTCAAACTCGATATGCTGATTAAAGAGCAGGAGATTTTTGAGTTGATCGAACCGACAACCTCTCTTGAAAACGTCGTTTTGAACCCTTCGACCGAGCAGACCCTCTCGAATTTGATGCGTCAGTTGGATCGCGAAGTGATCGCGCGTCTCCATGAATGGGGAGTCAAAGACAAAAAAGCGGGGATCGATGCACGGATCATTTTCTACGGCCCTCCGGGGACAGGGAAAACCCTCACCGCTCACTCACTCTCTCGCTCTCTAAAGCGACAGGTTTTGAGTTTTGACTGCTCGAAAATCCTCTCGATGTATGTCGGTGAATCGGAAAAAAATGTCCGTAAAATCTTCGATACCTATGCGGATCTTACCAAGCAGACCAAAACAGAACCGATCTTACTCCTCAACGAAGCGGATCAGTTTCTCTCTTCGCGCTCTGCGGGGATCGGCTCATCCGCCGATCAGATGCACAATCAGATGCAAAACATCTTTTTGGAGCAGATCGAGAAATTTCAGGGGATATTGATCGCGACGACCAACCTCCTCGAAAACATCGATCAGGCATTTTCACGCCGTTTTAACTACAAAATCGAGTTCAAAAAACCCGATCAAAAACAGCGTCTGACATTGTGGAAAATGATGCTTCCGAAAAATGCACCGTATGAAAGCGGATTTGATATTGAAAAACTCGCATCGTATCCGCTGACTGGCGGGCAGATCAATCTGATCGTCAAAAATACCGCGTACAATGTCGCTGCACGGGCTGAGGGGATATTTAAACTCGATGATTTTATCGCCGAGATCCAAAAAGAGCGTTCAGGAAGTTTCGAAGGGGAAAAATCGATGGGCTTTATAAACCATTGAAAATATTTATTTTAATTTTTATTGCATCTTTTAACTTTTTTATCAATGAACTATATGCCCAACAGATTGATGGCAAATATGTATTAGCAAATACGGGAGAAACAAAATCAGAACTCTGGCTTCATTCAAACGGTACTTATGAATGGAATCTAGAACTATCCACACAGGAGCGATTTGAATCCTTTGGTGTGTGGAGTGTTTTGGATGGAGTGGTAACCCTTTCTGCACAAAAACCTTCTATTAAAACACCCTCTTATTTTATCGATAAAGCTACATGGATACTTCCATGGAATTTTGGTGTTGAAAAATCTATCCAAGATCAGTTGTATGAATCGGCTGTGGAGAAGAGTATAGCGTTATGCCCTTTTAGCGATATGACAGAGTATGCGTTCGCAGCTCCTGAAATAGCTGAGAAAAAATTATCATTACCAGTATTAAAGAAAAGAGCTAATACAGCATTACAGAAACTTATAAAGTATAAGAGAATATTTGAAATCAAAGCAAAGAATGCGATAAGAATCGGGACACGTGCTGCATATGATGAAGCCCTTGTGGCGAATGAGCATTTTCAAGTGGCATGGAATGAGGTGAAACAGTCTCATTGGGATGCTCACTTAGCTATACCGAATAAACCAGAGGTGGTTTTTCCACTTGAATGTCATGTTCCGAAAAAAGTACAGATCGATGAAAATAACCCCAAACTTTGGAGTAAAAAAGGGGTTGGATTTGAGTTTTATGATCCTAAAAAAAAGAGTCACGTAAATGGTATTTTGGCAGAAGTTCTATTCTCGGATGGGAGCAAAAAGAGGGTATCAAGTCGAATCGCTGCAACAATGATAGAAGATAATCAACAAGTGATAGGGGTGCTTCTTTCTTCAAAAGGTATTTATGAGGATGAACCTTATTATTTAGAAGTAAATGGGGTAATAGCGGGTAATATTTATCAGATAAATGTGGATTCAGATCAAGTGGTTCCCCCTATTTTTGAAACATTTGTATTGTCGATTAAAGAAGACGGGTTAGAATCAGTATTGCTAGGGGGAATGTATAGAAAATGATACGATTGATTATAACTTATCACAAATGTATCACGCTATGACCGAAATGTGACCAAACCGTTAATTTTTGCCAAAAGTAGAAGTATAATTCTCTAAATATGCACAAAAGAGGCAAGAATGGGTTGGTTTAGTGATGATACACCGTTGAGAGAAGAGATCTCAGCACTCCAAAAAGAGAATCAAGCGCTCCGAGAGGAGAATCAAAACCTCTCCCAAAAATTATTAGTGTGTGAAGATCAAATAAAGCACGAGCATGAGCGGCAACGCTGCGGTAATGCGACCGTGATGATGACCTATCAAAACGAACAGCTCAAAAAAAATCTGATCGATGTTCAGGGGAATATGGCATCATCGGTCTCTTCGTCCAAAGAGAATATCGCCAAATCAAATGAACTTTTGGAAAGCATCGTTGAATTGGGGCATAGAGCTTCGGGAATTTCGAATACCCTTGAAGGTCTAAATCATCTGGCGTCGGAGTCGATGGAGACGATTAAAACCCTCTCGGATCGCGCTCAGGATGTCGCGAGTATTTTGGTGTTAATCAAAGACATTTCCGATCAAACAAACCTTTTGGCACTTAACGCCGCGATTGAAGCGGCGCGTGCAGGTGAGCACGGTCGCGGCTTTGCGGTTGTTGCCGATGAAGTACGTAAACTCGCCGATCGCACCGACAAAGCGATCAGCGAAATCAATATCTCTCTTCAATCGATGAAACAAGACGTTACCACCATCGGGGATAAGTTTGAGCAGGTGCAAGAGAACATTCAAGAATCCAATGAATCCATCGGAAGTTTTAATACCAATATGGATCATAATGCTCAGATGATGAGAGAAACGTTTTCTCATACGGAACATACCGCAGAGCGGGTCTTTATGAGCTTGGCAAAACTCGATCACATTATTTGGAAAGTGAATACGTATCTCTCTGCGATTACCAAAAAAGAGCAGTTTAATTTTGTCGATCATCATAATTGCCGTTTGGGTAAATGGTATTACGAAGGAGAGGGTGCCGATTTTTTCAAAAAAACACCGAGCTACTCGTCGCTTGAATCACCGCACTCAATTGTCCACAACTCTACCCATAAGATTTTTGATCTGATGAAAACCGAAGAGATCGGATCGGATCGTTTTGTAAAAATTTTCGAAGAGATGGAACATGCCAGCGACGGTGTTTTTGCAACACTGGATCGAATGCTGCAAGAGAAATATTAAATCTGTCCAAAAATGTAGCATTGAACATGCTGCATAGGAATCACATCTCCTCTATCTCTCCCCCTGATTGTTCCGTTTTGACACGGAAGTGCAACTTTATTTTCAGAGTGTTACTAAATTTAACATTTATAGTCAAAACCCAATAGTGCGGTGTTTCTTATTGTGACAGAGCACTAAAAATATCGGATTGATAAGGGTTTGTTTAATTCTCTTTTTGTTATAGTGCAACAACTGTTTATATAAAAACCGTATAGCGTAGCAGAGGATTGCTCTGTGACGAGATATGCCATCAACCACAAAAGGTCGGAACTATGGAGCATTACAACGTAGCAAATCCTTATTTTGGGGTATTTGTACTGTTCGTGTTAACGTTTGGGGCATTTTATGCCACTACGGTTATCGCACGTTTAGCCAGCCGCGCATTAGCGGCCAAAGATACCGAAAAGATAAAACTGACGGTTTATGAATGCGGACCGGAAGTAACGAAACAACCGAACCGTATCTCGACGCAGTTTTATCTCTTCGCGTTGTTGTTTTTACTGTTTGACGTAGAGATCGTTTTCATGTTTCCGTGGGCGATTGATTTCAAACTCTTAGGATGGTTCGGATTTGTCGAGATGATGATGTTCATCTTGCTACTCGCTATCGGATTTGTTTACGCATGGAAGAAAGGGGCTCTCGAATGGCACAACATCAAGTAAATTATCTCAAAGACGGCGGACTTCCCGTCGCTTTGACGACGATCGACAAAGTGGTCAACTGGGGTCGATCCAACTCCCTCTGGGCATTGACGTACGGTTTGGCGTGCTGCGGTATCGAAATGATGGCTTCGGGTGCATCTCGTTATGACTTCGACCGTTTCGGTACGATTTTCCGTGCCTCTCCGCGTCAAGCGGAACTTATGGTTGTTGCGGGAACATTGACCAAAAAACATGCTGAGTTTATCCGCCGTTTGTACGATCAAATGACGGAGCCGAAATGGGTTATCTCGATGGGCTCATGTGCGAATACCGGCGGTATGTTCAACACCTATGCAACGGTTCAAGGGGTTGACCGCGTTATTCCCGTCGATCTTTACCTTCCGGGATGTGCTCCGCGCCCTGAGACATTGCAGTATGCGGTATTGCTGTTGCAACAAAAAATCCGACGTGAGAGCGCATCCCGCGCTCAAAAACCAAAAAGGTTGATGTAATGAGAGCTTACACCCCTAAAGACGACGTACAGAAAAAACCCTATTACACCGACCGTTACTGGGTTGCTCCGCAAGTAGCGAAAAGTGATGTATCCGAGGATGCGGTATTCGCTCACGATCTCGAAGCGATCAAAGCCAAGTTCGATGTATTGGATGCCTATATCCAAGTGGGACAAATGGTAGTGGTAGTCAATGCTGCGGATAACTTCGGTGTACTCGAGCTCATGAAAAATGAGCTTGAGTACAATCAGCTCTCCGAACTCTCAGCAATCGATTGGTTGGCACAGGAGGGAAAATTTGAGATTTTCTACCAAATGCTCAGTATGTCCAAACGCAAACGTGTTCGCGTAAAATGTAAAATCGATGAGAAAGAGTCGATCCGAAGTGTTTCATCGCTCTTCCGCTCTGCCGATTGGTCTGAGCGTGAGATGTACGATATGTTCGGAGTCGTTATCAATAACCATCCGTTTATGAAACGTATCTTGATGCCGGATGATTGGGAAGGGTTCCCTCTTCGCAAAACCTATCCGCTTCAAGGGGATGAGTTCGCACAATGGTACGAAGTGGACAAAATCTTCGGTAAAGAGGCGCGTGAGATTATCGGACCTGAAAACCGCGATCCTGCGCGAGTGGATCGTTACGACACCGAACGTTTTGCCCGTTTGGGTCACGAAGTACCTCGCGGAGCCGACATCAGCCAAGGTGAACCGGATACACCGTTGTGTTACCAAGAGAATGAGGGGGTATTCCTCATCCAAAAATTTGACGCAGAAAAAAGCGTTGTGATCTCTGATCGCGATCGTTAAGGAATTACAGTATGCAACAAGCCAATAGATTACGACCTTTTTTTGAAAACATTACGTTTGACCGTGCCGACAATGAACTGATCCTAAACTTCGGGCCTCAACACCCCTCGGCACACGGACAGCTCAGATTAATGCTCCACTTGCAACAAGAGCAGATCACGAAAGCTCATCCGGACATCGGATACCTCCATCGCGGTATGGAGAAGATGGCGGAAAACATGATCTACAACGAGTTCATGCCGACAACGGACCGTATGGACTATATCGCATCGAGTGCCAACAACTACGGTTTCGCGCTAGCGGTTGAACGTCTTATCGGTCTGGACGTACCGCGCCGTGCGAAAGTGATCCGTATGATGCTTTTGGAAACGAACCGTTTGATGTCTCACCTTTTCTGGTTGGCGACAACGGCGCTCGACATCGGTGCTATGACCGTTTTCTTGTTTGCCTTCCGTGAACGTGAATATTTGATGGACTTGATCGAAGATTACTGCGGTGCCCGTTTGACCCATGCAGCTGTTCGTATCGGTGGTGTTCCGCTCGATTTGCCGGATAATTTTATCGCCGACTTGCGTAAATTCCTCGATAAATTGCCGGAAAATATCAAAGATTACGAAGACCTTCTCGATACCAACCGTATCTGGAAAATGCGTATGGAAAATGTGGGAGTTATCTCTAAAGAGATGGCACTTAGCTGGGGATGTTCAGGGGTAATGCTCCGCGCTTCAGGCGTTGAGTGGGATATTCGTAAAGAAGAGCCGTACGAGTTGTACGATGAAGTAGAGTTTAATGTTCCCGTCTCCGACAAAGGGGACAACTATGCCCGTTATAAACTCTATATGGCGGAAATGCGCGAATCGGCAAAAATCTTGTACCAAGTACTCGATATGTATGCCGATACGACTCCGGAATTGATGGCACACGCACCTCAATATATCTCGGCGCCGAAAATCGACATCATGACCCAAAATTACTCGTTGATGCAACACTTTGTCCTTGTGACTCAGGGGATGCGTCCTCCGGTAGGAGAGGTTTATGTGGCAACCGAATCACCTAAGGGAGAACTCGGGTTTTTCATTAACAGCCAAGGGGGAGCTTATCCGTACCGTCTAAAACTCCGTGCGCCGTCATTCTGGCACACCGGAATTTTGACCGACTTACTGCCGGGTCACTACATTCCGGACGTTGTATCAATCATCGGGACGACCAACATCGTCTTCGGTGAAGTAGACCGCTAAAAGGAGCATGCAGTGAAACGATATGATTTACGTCATTTAAAAGAGAATTTTGCAGGCCGCATGTCCGAAATTATCAAAAGCGAAGCCGCGAGCGGCGAAGTATTGATTTTCTTGTTTGAGATCGGTGATTTTAGCTCCGTACAACAATCGGCGGATTTGGTCAAAGAACTGGGGTGTACCCTCATGAACTCGTTGAAATTCAACGAAGCCGACTGGACCATTGTGGTCAAGAAATAAGGAAGCCTTGTGAGTAAAGTCTATTTCTCCACGTGGCGGGGCGAGCAGATCAACAACATCGGCAAACATGACGATGCTTGGGAAAAATCGGCTTATAACCTCCCGTTGGAATACAACGAGCACGCCCACTCCAAAGCCTTTATCGGTTGGGACGGCGTAGCTCTTTTCAACCCTGATGTGGACGTGGTTCGTCTTGCTACCGAATACGCCGCGCAGTATCAGGTCTATTCCGAGGCGTGCGGACGGTGTGCACCGGGGCGATGGGGCGGACGTATTTTGTACGATTTGCTCGACAAAATCGCTCGCGGAGAGGGATCGATTGCCGATATGGAGCACCTCAAAGAGGTTTCTTGTACGATGCAGGAGACCTCTAAATGTGAGATCGGCAAAACCGTTCCGAACCCGTTGTTGGATTTGATGACCCATTTTGAGTCGGAATTTATGGCGTGTATCGAGAACCAAAAACCGTCCAAACATTACCATTTGGAAGATACCAGCTACATCGCGAAAATCACCGCGCCGTGTATGGATGCGTGTCCGGCGCATGTCGATATTCCAGCCTACATCGAGGGTGTACGTGATTTGCGTTTTGATGATTCATTGATGGCGACTCGTCAAACGATGCCTTTGGCTCACACCTGCGGACGTGTCTGTCCTCACCCGTGTGAGAGTGAGTGCCGTCGTACCAATCTCGATGAGCCGATTTCGATCATGGAACTCAAACGTCTCGGTGCCGATTATGAGACCGATCACGGTTTCGGATTTTTCCATCCGAGTGAGAAAAAAGCTTCAGTAGGGAAAAAAGTAGCGATTATCGGTGCAGGGCCTGCGGGACTTACGGGTGCGTACTATTTGGCATTGGATGGAATCGACGTCGATGTCTACGAAGAGCTTCCGGTTCTCGGCGGTGAAGTTGCGGTTGGGGTTCCTGAATACCGTATGCCGATTGACAAATACAATCAAGACATTGAAGCGGTACGCTCTTTGGGGGTGAATTTTATCACCAATACCAAAGTGACCGCTGATATGATGCGCTCTTTCGAGAACGAATATGATGCGACGTTGGTCGCAACGGGTACCCGTATCTCGAAAAAAGTCTATTGTGACAATGAACGTTCTGAGATTCAAGGATATTGGGGAGCGATCGACTTTTTGGATAAGGTCAATCTCCAAGTCAAATACGACATAATGGTGAGTGAAGAAGACCAAAAACGCCATATGTTACCGGCTGATTGGGTTGATTTGAGAGGCAAAACGCTTGCGTGTGTCGGGGGCGGATTTACCTCGATGGACGTTGTCCGCTGTGCTATCCGCGCCGGTGCGGCAAAAGTTATTATGCTTTATCGACGTGATGAAGCGACGATTATCAAAAATACGACGTATGAAGAGTATCACGAAGCGGTCGAAGAGGGTGTAGAGTTTATCTTCCACTCGGCGGTTGCGGCAATGAAAGATGAGAACGATGTTCTTAAATCGTTGGTGATTGACCGTTTTGAACTCGTACCGGATCCGAACGGCGGACGTCCGACGTTGGAGAAAATCGAAGGGGCAAGTTTTGAGATGGAGTGCGATTATCTCATCCCAGCCGTTTCGCAAAGTGCCGATTTGAAACTTCTCCCGGAAGAGTGGGAAATCGAGCGTACCTCTTGGGCGACGATCAAAACGAACGGTAAAGATTACATGACCTCACGCAAAGGGATTTTTGCGGCGGGGGACTGCGAATACGGTCCGATGACGATCGTCAATGCCGTTGGTCAAGCCAAACGTGCCGCATCCGTCATCAGCCGTTATGTCCAGAGCGGCGACATTACACTAACCAATGATGAGATTATGGAAGATCATCTCCGTCGTCTCAAAGTGTATGATAAAAAAGAGAAAATCAAAGGGTGGCTTCCGGGATTGCCGCGCCAACACAGTGAAGTGCTGAGCGTGGAAGAACGCAAAGACAATAACCGCGAAGTGAAATACGCCTTTACCCAAGAAGAGGCACTCTCTGAAGCGGAGCGTTGTATGCGCTGTTACTATATTGCGATGATCGCACACTAAGGGGGGATGGATGATTAACTTTACGATTAACAATCAACCCGTAACGGCGCAAAAAGGGGAGACGATCCTCCAAGCGGCACGCAAAGCGGGATTTTATATTCCGACGATGTGTTATTTGGAAAAAACGACTCCGTGTGCATCGTGTCGGCTCTGTGTCGTTGAAACGGATAAAACCGACGGATTGATCCTCAGCTGTCAAACCCCTCCGACCGAAGGGCTTGCGGTAACGATCGATTCAGATCGATTGAAAACCGAACGTACCAATATCATGCGTCTCTACGATGTCAATCACCCGTTGGAATGCGGTGTGTGTGACAAATCAGGTGCTTGTGATCTTCAAAACAAAACGTTGGAGTTCGGTGTGGATCGCCAACACTTCAGTGCCAAAGATCAAAAGCGTAAAATCGAGCATTGGGGATTGATCAATTATGATCCGTCTTTGTGTATTTTGTGTGAAAAATGTGTCCACGTCTGTAATGAGATTATCGGGGACGACGCGATTGAGCTTCAATTCGGCGGATACAAATCGTCCATTATCCCGAAAAACAGCGATAAACTCGATTGTACGTTCTGCGGCGAATGTATCGCGGTGTGTCCGGTCGGTGCGCTGGTAAGTTCAGAGTTTCAATACAGTGCCAATGCGTGGGAACTCACCAAAATCCCTGCAACCTGCGCCCACTGTTCGGCGGGATGTTCATTGACGTATGAAGTGCGCCATACCTCAAACTCGGTTGGGGCAAAAGAGAAAATCTACCGTGTCACGAATGATTTCGAACACTCGACGCTCTGCGGCGCAGGACGCTTCGGATTTGATTTCACGGTTGAGGGAACCAAAGAAGAGGACTCATTTACACAGGCGCTAAGTGCTCTTCAAAACGCGAAAGCGATCCGTTTTAGCTCACTCATTACGAATGAAGAGGCGATGATTCTTCAGGGGTTGAAA
>NZ_DASUIQ010000101.1:0-2592 GCF_036279695.1 Sulfuricurvum sp. | reverse complement strand
AGCGGAAAAAAGAGCTACGAAGTGATCGGAATCGGCTATAGCGACATCTTTTCACTCAAAAAAAATATCCGCAGTGAGAAAGAATATAGTTTTCATTAACCTTATTTAATCTCAATTTTTTTAGATACTTTTTTTCCTGTTTTTGGAACAGTGATCTTTAGTACGCCGTTGGTAGATGTGGCACTGATTGCTTCGAGGTTGGCATCATCAGGGAGAGAAAAACTCTGATTGAATTGCCGATACGATTTTTTCGACCCCTCTTTTCCCTCTGATTCCTCTTTCCGCTCTCCCGAAATCACTAAACGATTATTGATGGTTTCGATCGAAATATCTTTTTTATCCATCCCCGGCAGATCGATATTGATGAGGTAGGCTTTGTCGCTCTCTTTCATCATGGATGCACTATACGCCGAAATCATGCGGGGATAGGGACGCTCAAAGAAGTGTTCCATATCTTCCATATTCCAAAATGCGCATCGAGAATCACACGGCTTTTCAGATTTTGGTTGAGCCGAAGCAACGAGCACGCTTACCCCCAATGAAGTAGCACCTAAAGCAATTAAAAGACGTTTTGACAGAGTCATAGATAAACCTCCGATAATGATTTTAGAACACTAAATTTATATCGATTTTGTAAATAGAGGGTAAATTAAGGGGGCACTTGATTAGCCTTTGGTATAATCGCGTTACTATTATTATTTTACTAAGGAAACTGCCGTGAGCACTCCCCTGCCAGACATCGAAAAAGTTCTAAAACAGCATAAATTGTCAATGGACGATTATGCCCATATCAAAAAAATCCTCTCCCGCGAGCCGAACCTCGTAGAAATCGGGATTTTTTCGGCCATGTGGAGTGAGCACTGTAGTTATAAATCATCTAAAAAACATTTGAGCGGTTTCCCGACCAAAGCGCCGTGGGTTATCCAAGGACCGGGTGAAAACGCGGGGGTTATCGACATCGGCGGCGGATATGCGGCGGTTTTCAAAATGGAGAGCCATAACCACCCGAGTTTTATCGAACCGTATCAAGGTGCGGCAACAGGTGTCGGAGGGATTATGCGTGACGTATTCACCATGGGTGCGCGTCCTATCGCCAACCTCAATGCACTCCGTTTCGGAAACGTGTTGAACCAAGATGACATCAGCGCTCATCAGCGTTATTTGGTGCGCGGTGTCGTATCGGGTATCGGCGGATACGGTAACTGTATGGGGGTTCCGACCATCGGCGGAGAGACAAGTTTCGATGAGTGCTACAACGGTAATATCCTTGTTAATGCGTTTACTCTCGGACTTGCGAAAAGTGACGAGATTTTCTACGGAAAAGCGGAGGGGATCGGCAATCCGGTTATTTATGTCGGATCTAAAACAGGGCGCGACGGTCTAGGCGGTGCGGTTATGAGTTCGGACAGTTTTACCGAAGCGTCTAAAGGGCTTCGTCCAACCGTACAAGTGGGTGACCCGTTTACCGAAAAACTCCTTCTCGAAGCGTGTTTGGAACTTTTCAAAACCGATTACGTCGTCGGGATTCAGGATATGGGGGCGGCGGGACTAACGTCGAGCTCATTCGAGATGGCGGGACGCTCAGGAAGCGGTATGATTATGCACCTCGACAAAGTTCCTGCACGTGAAGAGGGGATGATGCCGTATGAGTTCATGCTCTCTGAATCTCAAGAACGTATGCTCATTTGTGCTAAAAAAGGTTCCGAGCAGGCGATTATCGATATTTTCGAAAAATGGGATCTTGACTGCGCCGTGATCGGTGAAGTAACGGCCACGGGTAATATGGAGCTTTTCTGGCACGGTGAAAAATGTGCCGAGGTTCCGGTTGATCCGGTGAGTGAAGAGGCTCCGGTATTGGATCGCCCAATGTCACGCCCAGCGTATCTCGATGAGATCGCCAACGTAAAACTCAGTGATTTCGATGCGGTTGATAACCAGAGGGCATTTGAGAAATTGATCGCTTCGATGGAAGTGGTCGATAAGCATTGGATTTATGAGCAATACGATTCAATGGTACAAACCAATACGGTCAAAAAAGGGGGCGAACTTGACGCTTCCGTTATCCGTATCAAAGAAAACGGCGTAGCCTTGGCGATGAGTGCCGACTGTAACGTTCGCTACTGCTATATCGATCCGAAAGCGGGAGCGGCGGCAGCGGTAATCGAGAGCGGTCGTAATGTCGCGATGAGCGGTGCAACCCCGAAAGCGATCACCGACTGTCTCAACTACGGTAACCCTGAAAATCCGGAAGTGATGTGGCAGTTTGGTCAAGGGTGTTTGGGGATTAAAGAGGCGTGTGCTGAATTGAACACACCGGTTATCGGAGGAAATGTATCTCTGTATAACGAAACGAACGGCAAGTCCGTATTCCCGACTCCGTCTATTGCAATGGTAGGGGTGAATGAAGATCAGCATAAAGTGTTGATGTCTGCGTTCCAAAAAGAAGGAAACGTATTGTATCTCGTCGGTGAAAGCCGTTCGGAATTCGGCGGATCTCTTTATATGAAAGAGCTTTATAACGTGGTCGCGGGGACGATTCCTGCCATCGATTATAATGCAGAGCGCGGATTGTGGAACCTTGTCATCGAAGCG
>NZ_DASUIQ010000100.1:0-5519 GCF_036279695.1 Sulfuricurvum sp. | reverse complement strand
AGTGTCCCCGTGAGTATGGCGATATGGAGCGAGCGCATCGCTAAGGCTTCGGATATTTCGGTATGTTCGTTCATATAGAGAGGAAATGCCGATTCGGGAAGAACGATGAGGTCATATCCCTGTGCGATCGCATCATCGATAGCGGTAAAGTTGTCTTGGATCGTTTGAAGTAGTTGTTCGCTCTGCCATTTAAAATCTTGCGAAATATCGGTAGATACAAGTTTGATTTTGAGATTCGGGATCGGGGGCGGAGTGTAAGAGGTTTGAACGGCTCCGAGTAACAAAAGAAGCGGGAATGATTTTTTGAAACCGCTAACGTATCCGCTCAGTGCGAGGGAAAAAAGGATGAGGGCAAACTGCCATTTCTCAAATCCTAGATAACTCTCTACGAAGATAATTTCGGGCTGCATCCAGTTGAAATCCATCGGCCAGATAAAGGTGAGACCGAAGAGGATGGCGGCACGCACTAGTGCGTTGGTCGTAAGTGCCATCGCTCCGTAATAGAGGGAATACACAAACCCAAAACCCAAAGCGACGAGCCATGTCGCCCACCCCAGATCGTAATACTGGAAACTAAATCCGATCCAATAGCACCACAGTAACCCGATCCAAAAACCGCTGATAAGAACGGTACGTTTAGGAGCATGTAAGAGGGCATAAAGGGCGATCAGACCTGAGAGGGTGTTGAGCGCTTTGGAGGTGAGGGCAAAATGTTCCCAATAAATAAAAGCGGAGAATAAAAGGGCGATAACCAAAGGGGCGACAACGAGTTCAATAAGGGGTGATGATCGATATTTCATGGGGGAATTATATCGTTGTTAGCCACATTTCAGTATAATGCCCCAATTTCACATTACCCAAGGATACCCATGGAAATTATTCAACAAATTCTCCCTTTCGTCTTTTTGATCGCTATTATGTATTTTGTGATCATTCGTCCTCAAAACCAACAGGCAAAAAAGCACAAAGAGATGCTCGAAGCGCTCGTAAAAGGGGATAAAATCGTCACTAGCGGAGGTCTTGTCGTCGAAATTAAAAAAGTCGAAGATAAATATTTCGTGATCAAAATGAATAATGAAACCGAAGCACGCCTCGTCAAAGAAGCGGTTGCACGAAAGTACGAGGATGAAGTTTAATTTCCGCGTCGTATTACTCATTGCCGCAGCGCTTTTTGGGATTCTTTTCTCCATCCCTTCGCTCACCCAAAGTCAGCACGGTGCAAAAGTCACTCTGGGACTTGATCTTCAGGGGGGATTACACCTTCTTTTAGGGGTTAAAACGGAAGAAGCGGTCAACTCGCAGCTCAAATCGGTTGCCTCCGGGATCAAACACTTTACCGAACAAAATGATATTTTGATAGACGGTCTCAGTGTAGAGGGGAATACAGTTGTGTTTTCTCTTTTGGATGCTGAAGACAATGCAAAAATAGGCGAGCATCTAAAAAATGTTCAGGGTTCCGTGGTTAAAGTATCAGGTGAATCGTACAGCGTTTCATTTAAACCTGAAGAGGTCGAAAAACTAAAAGCTCAGGCGGTGGATCAAGCGATTGAGACGATCCGTAACCGTCTCGATCAGTTCGGGTTGGCAGAACCTGTCGTCGCCCGTCAAGGCGTGGATAAAATCCTTGTGGAACTTCCGGGGATCAAGACGCCTCAAGAAGAGCAGCGTGCGCGTGAGTTGATCTCCCGTGCCGCGAAGCTGGAACTGATGGCAGTGGATGAAGACCGTGCTATGCGTGTCAACGATATGAGTGATGCGGAAGCGGCAAGTTTTGGGGATAAAGTTCTCGCAGACGCTCTTCAGCCGCAAATGAAACATTTGGTGAATGAGATCCCGATTTTGGATGGGACGATGTTGACCGATGCACAGGTCGGATACGATCAAAACAACCGTCCGGTCATCAATTTCTCGCTTAACTCCGCAGGGGCGCAGATATTCGGTGATTTTACCGGTAAAAGTGTCGGTAAACGTCTTGCGATTGTATTGGACGGGAAAGTCTATTCGGCTCCGGTCATCAATGAGCGAATCGGAGGCGGAAGCGGTCAGATCAGCGGTAACTACAGCGTCGCAGAAGCGAATGACCTCGCGATTGCACTCCGTTCAGGGGCATTGTTGGCACCGATTTATATGTTGGAAAAACGTTCCGTCGGACCGAGTTTGGGAGCCGATAGTATCAAAGCTTCGTTACTCGCTTTGGTCAGCGGATTTGTCCTCGTTATGATCTTTATGATCATGTATTACGGATTGGCGGGGATTATCGCGAATCTTGCGGTTGTGATCAATATCTTTATTATCTTGGCGATGATGGCACTTTTGGGTGCGACGTTGACATTGCCGGGTATGGCGGGGATCGTTTTGCATATCGGTTTGGCGGTTGATGCGAATATCATCATCAATGAGCGGGTACGTGAGCAAATACGTTTGGGTCTTGGGCTTAAACGGGCATTGCAAGAGGGGTACAGCAAGGCGATGAGGGCTATTTTGGATTCGAACATCACCCAAATCATTGCGTGTACTATCCTTTATATTTATGGAACGGGTGCTATTAAAGGGTTTGCCGTAACGCTCAGTATGGGGATTTTAGCCTCTATGTTGACGGCGATTGTCGGAACGTACGGGATTTTCCAACTCTTTACCAATCGTATCGAAAAATCGAAAAACTACAAATTGTGGTTTGGTATGACGAGAAAGGTTAACTAATTATGGAACTGTTTAAAGAAGATAAAGTCTATAACTTTCTCGGAAAAGGGAAAATCTTTTTTGTCGCTTCGTTCGTCCTTTTCTTTTTAGCGGTTGCTCTGATCGCTACGAAAGGGTTTTCGTTCGGTATCGATTTTACCGGTGGGACGGTTGTTCAGGTCAAATATCAGGGACCTGCCCCTATCGATAAGGTACGTGAAGCACTCGAAAAAGATGAACTCTTTAAACATGCGGCGGTAAGTGAATTCGGCTCACCCGAAGAGATCGTCATCAAAACAGCCGCATCGACGGACGGGCTAAGTAAAGACATCGGGGATGTCACAAGAGAGATTCTCAAAGGGACGGGCGAGTTCGAAATCCGTCGTGTCGATATGGTCGGACCGAAAGTCGGTGATGAACTCCGAGTCAAAGGGCTTACCGCGTTTCTTTTGACATTGGGCGCTATTATGGCCATGGTAACGTTTCGCTATGAGTGGCGTTTCGCATTAGCGGCGATCATCGCGATTGTCCATGACATCGTTATTACATTCGGTTTTGTCTCTTATTTTGATATTGATTTTAATATCGAAAGCGTTGCGGCTTTGCTCATGATTTTAGGGTATTCGATCCATGATACGATCATCGTTTATGACCGTATCCGTGAACATATCCAAGAGTCTAAAAACAGCGATTTTGTGATGATTGTAAATGAGGCGGTTTCACGTACTCAATCGCGAACCACATTGACTTCGTTGACTGTATTTTTCGTTGTATTGACCCTATTCCTATTCGGCGGCGACATTATGCTCGGGTTCAGTTTCCCGATGTTGGTCGGTGTCATTATCGGAACGTACAGCTCGATTTTCGTTGCGGCACAGCTCGTTGTTTGGACGGGATTCAGTGTCGGGCGTTATCGTGAAAAGATGGCTGAAAAACAAAAACTTCAAGCCGAAAAAGAGAAAATGCGCGCTCAATTCGAGCAGGGCATTGTTTGATTACCGTATTTAGGAGTTATTTTTGAATTATTCCCCCGCAGAGATAGAGGCTAAATGGCAAAAAACGTGGAGTACAACAAAAGCGTACGAGCCGAGTGATGATTTTTCCAAGCCGAAAAAATATGTTCTCAGTATGTTCCCATACCCATCAGGGCGCATCCACATGGGACACGTTCGTAACTACACGATCGGTGATGCGTTTGCCCGCTATTACCGTCAGCAAGGTTTTAACGTTCTCCATCCGATCGGATGGGACAGCTTCGGTATGCCGGCGGAAAACGCGGCGATCAAACACGGCGTTCACCCGAAAAAATGGACGTATGAGAACATCGCGACGATGCGCGGAGAGCTTGCCGGTTTAGGACTGTCGTTTTCGGAAGATAGAGAGTTTGCTACTTCCAATCCTGAATATACGGCGTTCGAGCAGGGCTTTATCATCGATATGTTCAACAAAGGGCTTTTGTATCGTAAGCAAGGATTTCTCAACTGGTGTCCGCACGATTTGACCGTTTTGGCGAACGAACAAGTCGTTGACGGCGGATGCTGGAGATGCGGAACTCCGATCGTCCAAAAAGAGATGTATCAGTATTATCTCAAAATCAGCGATTATGCCGAAGAGCTTCTCGAATCGCTCAAAACACTTGAGGGGAAATGGCCGAAACAAGTTTTGACGATGCAGGAGAACTGGATCGGGAAATCGTATGGATTGGAGTTTGCGTTTAAAATAGATGAGGAGAGTGAAGCGAAGCTTGGTGCCGTCTACCAAAGTTTCGATGTTTTCACCACCCGTCCCGATACCATTTACGGAGTGAGCTACGCCGCTCTCGCACCGGAACACGAGATTGTCCGCCATATGCTCTCGTTTGGGCTACTCGATGAATCAACCGCCAATGCTATCAAAGCGATGCAGCGCGTCAGCGCACGCGATCGTGCTACAAGCCCAAAAGAGGGTGTATCTCTCGGGATCAATGTCATCCATCCGTTGACGGGGGAAAAAGTACCGGTATGGGTAGCGAACTTCGTACTCACCGATTACGGCTCAGGAGCGGTTATGGCGGTTCCTGCCCATGATGATCGCGACTATGAGTTTGCAACTAAATACAACTTACCGATCAAAGCGGTTATTTTCCCTCAAGAGGGAGAATTGCCGAGCGGGTGTGCGTATACCGAAACGGGAATACTCCGTGATAGTGCAGAGTTTAGCGCTCTGGATAACGTCACCGCAAAAGCTTTCATCATGGATCATTTCGAAGCGAACAAACTCGGGAAAAAAGTGATCAATTTCCGCCTCAAAGATTGGGGGATCAGCCGACAGCGCTACTGGGGTGCTCCGATTCCGTTGATCCACTGTGAATCGTGCGGTATCGTCCCTGAGGACAAAGCTGCTCTTCCGGTCGCCTTACCCGAAGATGTCGTGATTAACGGCGAGGGGAACCCGCTCGAGCACCACCCGACATGGAAACATTGCACCTGTCCGAAATGCGGCAAACCTGCACTCCGCGAAACCGATACGATGGATACCTTTATCCAATCGTCATGGTATTTCCTCCGCTATACGGTCAAAAACGATTTTAAAGAGGCGCTGGATAAACAAGCACTCGATTACTGGATGGGGGTCGATCACTACATCGGCGGGATCGAGCACGCGATCTTGCATCTATTGTATGCCCGTTACTTTACGAAAATGCTCCGTGATTTGGGATATGTCAGCTCTGATGAGCCGTTTGAGCATCTCCTTACCCAAGGGATGGTTCTCAAAGACGGTGCGAAGATGTCAAAATCCAAAGGAAATACCGTCGATCCGGGAGAGTTGGTAGCTAAATACGGTGCCGATACGGCGCGTCT
>NZ_DASUIQ010000099.1:0-6096 GCF_036279695.1 Sulfuricurvum sp. | reverse complement strand
ATCACGGTTCAACCCTCCTAGCCAGTTTCAAAAGTCGTGAACTCACGCTCAACTCCGATACCTTTATCGATTTTAGATTGATGTCAAATGCAATCTTATGGTTATCGCGCAACATCGTAATATGGGAATCATTGATATTCGGATTTTCACTCACGATCAAGATCGATGAACCGGAAAGTTTTTGAATCAGTTTTTCACCGCTTTGTCCTTCACTCTCTCGTATAAACACCATTTGGCACCCTTTTGCCGCTTCAGGTGTCGATACGGTGGAAACTTTTACTTTTTGGTTTCTCAGCATCTTGTTGTTCAAGGCATTCGATGCGCTTCCCATATCTTCTTTATAAAAACAAATATTAAACTCCCCCGACGGATCACCGTTATGCCAGTCAGTCAAAAGTGCAAAGTTATACAAGTATGCCGCCTTGATCGTATATTCCGGCAATGCTTCAGCCTTTAATAAGCTTACCATAAATATTAAAAATAGTGTTATCTGTCTCATTGGAAGTTGTACTCCAATTGTAGCCAGAAGGTGCGACCCGATTGCGGCAGGTAGGTTGTCGCTTCTTTGTCTGATTGGTTAAACATATCATGAACCAAGAAACTAACACTTGTATTCGGTGCAAAACGATGTGCCAAAAGATTACAGTTCACGAGTGTATAATCAGTGTGATACGTTTCTGAACCGGTATAATACAGATACTTCCCGACGTATTGCGCTTCGAGCCCTACGCGCAGATTATTATCCAAAAGCGGGGTAGAGAGATTAAACTTGGCAAGATTCTCAGGTGAATTTCCAAGATGTGCACCATCACTCTCTTCTCCGTTTTGTCGTGCGTAGCTCGCTTTTAAACGTATCCCATCATCCCAATGCTTTTCAAGCTCAACTTCCGCCCCTTTTAAAACAACATCATTAGTAGAGCCATAAGAGATGCGATCACGGATACGATAGCGATACAACGAACCGCTCAGTTTGGTTCCCCATCCCAACTGTTGTTCGATGACAAACTCTACCGTTCGAGCCTGTTCCTCTTTCGTCCATGCACCCTCAGAAGGGGTGGCTTGACGGTTGGTTTTGCCGGCGGAGAGTTTGAAGACACTCTCTTCGGATGGTTGATAGATCAATGCGGCACGTGGGGTATAATAAGAGATATTGTTATTGCTGTTCTCATAGCGCAGACCGTAATTGAGGCTCAGTGTCGGAGAGATCACAAAATCATCATACGCATAAAAGCTGTATGTTTTACGAGGGGGGTGTTCCCCCCCACTACTATCGGAATAATTGTATACCAAATCTTCCGAATAATTATTCCAAGACCACAAATAATCATTGCGATACCCAACGCCCAGCGAAATAGTATGGTTATCCACCCATGAGCCGATAAGCTTCGCATCGCCGCCATTCCATCGGGCTGTCGATATAGATCCATAACTGTAAGATTGAGGCTCCATATAATCAAAACTGTATGTATACTGCCCATACCAAAACGATGTAGAGAGCTTCGTATCGGATGCGATGTCCGTATGGTATTTCAAAAGGAGAAATGCATTCTCATCACTATAAAGCAAAGAATCAGTAGGAGCATACGTAGGATTTTGAATATTACGCTTAACATACGCCCCTAGGAATGAGACATTATCAGCATCGTATTTGGCGAAGAAGCGTTTGTTGTTTTCATCGTTATCGCCCGCTTTGGCAACAGAGCCTCGTGTCGCATACGCGGAGGCTCCAAGCAAGATGTTGGCACCGTTGTCCAGCTTTTCTCCGTAGCTAATACGTTGCTGACGTGCATGGTGATTGCCAAATCCAAATGTTACGCGCGTACCGTCGATGTCGGAGCCTTTTTTGGTAATGATGTTGATCGCACCGAGCAGTGCACCATCGCCGTACCCCGCCGATCCACCGCCGGGGATATACTCGACACGCTCGATCATCGAGACATCGAGAATACCGTCGTTTCCTAAATACGCTTGACCATACAGACTATCATCCGCGCGATACCCGTCAATCAGGACGATAATACGCCCCGCGTATTCATTATTCGGGAACCCTCTTCCACCGAGAAATCCGTATGTTGCGGCATACGATAGATGTAAGCCTTTCATACTGGCTAATATCTCGGCTAAGGTGCGATAGCCGTAATCACGGATGTCTTCAGCGGTAACAATCGAAACGGCGGATGAAGCGTTGCTCACTTGGTTGGCGATATGGCTGGCGGGAATGTATTCAATCTGAAGCAGCTCCTCGAGCGGGATAGCTGTTGCGTCTGTTGCAGTATTGTGTTCTACTGCCCCTAACGAGTATCCCATGAGTAACAATAAAAATGACGAAAAAACTGTCTTTTTATTCTGTTTCAAAGTGAATAATTACCTTTTATAAAAATCGTGTAAATTAATGTAAAATTGTATCGAACCGATAGTCACGTTTTAGTCATAATTTCAGGCTATAAATGTGACCAAGGCGAAACAGTATAAAATCAACCTTCCCATGCTATAATTCGCAAAAATTTTTACAAGGGCTGATCCATGTTAACCGATCGCGTCAATATCCTCTCCGAATCGATTACCATTGCTATCTCTACGTTAGCGCAAGAACTCAAAGCACAAGGAAAAAATATCCTCAGCTTCTCCGCAGGTGAGCCCGATTTTGATACTCCGCAAGTGATCAAAGATGCTGCTATCAAAGCCATCAATGACGGTTTTACCAAATACACCGCCGTTGACGGTATCCCTGAACTCAAAGCGGCTATAGCACTAAAACTCAAACGTGATAACGGCTTGGACTACAAACCGAACCAAATTATCAGTAATAACGGTGCGAAACACTCGCTCTACAACCTATTTGCCTGCACGATCCAAGCAGGTGATGAAGTGATCATCCCGGCTCCGTACTGGGTAACCTATCCTGAACTAGTGATGTATTGCGGCGGAACCGTGGTTGAAATCGAGACGAACGATGCGAGCGGGTTTAAAATCACCCCTGAGCAACTCAAAAAAGCCATTACTCCTAAAACCAAAATGTTGATCCTCACTTCACCATCAAATCCGACGGGTGCTGTTTACTCACGCGAAGAACTCACCGCATTGGGAAAAGTATTAGAGGGGACAAATGTCCTCGTTGCCAGTGATGAGATGTACGAAAAACTGATCTATGACGGTGAGTTTACCTCTGCGGCGGCGGTGAGCGATGATATGTTTAAACGCACTATCACTATCAACGGTCTTAGTAAATCGGTAGCGATGACAGGATGGCGTTTTGGGTATATGGCTGCGCACAATACCGAAATCATCCAAGCGACCAAAAAACTCCAAAGCCAAAGTACATCAAATATCAACTCCATCACCCAAAAAGCGGCTATCGTAGGTCTCAATGGGGATGCAGATGCAGATATTGAAGCAATGCGAGTACAGTTCAAAGCACGCCGTGACGAAGCGGTAAAATTGTTCAATGAAATCGACGGGCTCTCCGTCCTCTCACCTGATGGTGCTTTTTATCTGTTCGTGAACATCAAAGAAGTCAGCAACGATTCAATGCAATTTTGTAAAGAGCTTCTAGAAGAACAAGGGATTGCGGTCGTACCGGGTGTCGGGTTCGGTTCCGAGGGGTATTTTCGATTTAGCTTTGCAACCGATATTGAAAGCATTCGCGAGGGGATCAAACGTATCGCTACGTTTGTGGCTTCAAAAAAATAAATTTCTTTTTTCATTCCCAAAATATTTGGGAATGAGAGACCTACTTAATACTTTTTAACGCTTCAACTACTGCATCAATATTCCCCATCGGCAAATGCACTTTCCACTCCGGATTTTTGGGATCACCGGACAATGAAATCCCGATACTGGCGACACTGTCACTCCCTATCCCGTAAGGCTCGTCTACTTTAGAAATGGAGATAATACCTTTTTTGGTACCGTCTAATGGGATTTCTTTAATCATGGTTACGGCAGAACTCATAAACTCTCCTAATATAACTGTATAGGAAAGAGTTTAGCCGATTTTGGCTAAAGCAACCTTAAAAGAATAAGAATTAGTTGGAGCCTTGATTAGAGGCGGTATTACCGTAGATAAAAGCGTACATTTTTCGATAATAACGCTCGTTACGAGTACGATCTGTCGCACTGAAATGGTGATAGCGTCCCAATGTTTCCCATGAATAGCCGAAGCTTTTGACCAAGCGGGTCAAAATAGCGTTTGCTTTTTCACGTGCGGTATTTTCTTCAAAATACTCATGCAACATAGGATCGGGGTGATATTTGTAGTTGATTTGATAAGGCCCGAGATCGAGATTCACAATCCCTCCGGCAATAAGCGCTTGTGCCTGAGCACTGCACTGCTCGCTTGAACCGCATTTAATAATATGCCCACTCACCGAAAATCCGGCATCGGCGGCACGTTGTGCTTCATCGTCTGCATTGATACGGATGACGTTAGGGTTACACATTCCCCCTTCTTGGAGGCATTCGCAATGTTTGATCGCATCGAGAACAATATCGGGCATCCGGATTTCCTTAGTGAGTTCACTCTCAGCACGCAACAGTGATGTTGCAACCATTAAACTTACCAGTATTCTCCGCATTCATCGCCCCTTTTCTTAAGATTCTAGTATTTTAGCCAATTTAGCCTGCATTTTCAGCCACAATTTATGTTCCATCAACGGGAAGCCGCTGTAGACCCCTTTTTGTGTGATACTTTTCGTAACACCAGAACGGGCAGCAAGGGTCGTGAACGGCGCTATTGTTAAATGACCCGCCGTCGCACTTTGCCCCCCCATGACGACATTTCGTCCCAGTGTGGTAGAGCCTGCAAGCCCCGATTGTGAGACCATAATAGAGTGTTCACCGATAACGCAGTTATGTCCGATTTGAACGAGATTATCGATTTTGCTCCCCTGCTTGATGATGGTTGATCCGAAGACCGCACAATCCACTGTCGTATTGGCGCCGATCTCAACATCGTCTTCGAGTATCACGTTGCCGTTTTGGTAGAGCTTGATGTGTTCTCCCATTTTGGTGTGAGCATACCCGAAACCGTCACTCCCGATAACACTTCCCGCATGGATCATAACCCGATTGCCGATCACACAATCACGGTAAATCGTGACGTTAGGATAGAGGATAACATCATCACCGATAACCGCCTCAGCACCTACATAAACACCGCTCATAATCGTACAGTTTGCACCGATTTTAGCTCCATTTTCGATATGTGCGCTCGGATAAAGGGTTGTCCCATTTCCGATAACAGGAGGAATATCGCTGCTTTGTATCGGTTTGGCAAAATGTTTGGAGAGGAGTGCTACCGACATATACGGCTCATCTGACTCTAGGGCAATGATACCTTCTGGAAGAAGATGCGCTTTTGCAGCAGGCAAAATGACAGCCGTTGCTCTCGTCTGCGAGAGTTCTTTTTCGTATTTGGAGTCGGAGAGAAATGAAATCTCCCCCTCCGATGCTTCACGAAGCGTATTCATCCCCGTAATATGGATAGAACTTTTAACCTCTTGGCACCCTAGCAACTCTGCAATAGTTTGAAGTGTCATCTTCTCTTATCTCTCTAACGCGACAGAGCCGCTACGAACAATCTCTTTGGGGTGGAAACGTTTGATCGCTTCGAGAAAATGGTTCACCCTCATCGGTTCATCCGATACCATAACGATCATCGTGTCGCTCCCGACATTCACGATCCGTCCGTTATACGCATGGGTTAGAGCTTCGATGTCCCCCAACGACTCAGACATCGGTATTTTGACCAATGCCATCTCGGTTTCGACCAAATCGGCGTGCTCATATACTTTGAGAACCGGAATAAGCTTATGAAGCTGTTTCGTAATCTGTTCCACCACACGTACCGAACCTGCGGTGACGATCGTAATACGAGAATACTTAGACTCAGGGATCGGAGCTACGGTTAGTGACTCGATATTGTATCCTCGACCTGAAAACAATCCTGCGATACGTGAGAGTACGCTTGCTTCATTCATGACAATTACGGAAATAACACGACGTTCTGTCTGTTCCATCATCATTTCTCCTTGTACTCTAACATCATATTAAAGAGCGATCCGCCCGCCGGAACCATCGGAAGTACATTCTCAAAAC
>NZ_DASUIQ010000098.1:0-7971 GCF_036279695.1 Sulfuricurvum sp. | reverse complement strand
ACCGTATATCCGCTCGTCGGGTTCGGAGAGGTCGGGATAAAAAGAACACAAATATTTTCATGACGGTTGAGCAAATAGGCGGGAACCCATAACCCCTCTTTGGGATACTCAACCAAAACCACCTCTTTTTTCGTCCCGTCTTCTCCACCGCTGAGCATGGCGGCAAGTTTTTTCGAGACCGAATAGACGGAGCGAATCGCGGGAATTTTCTCAAACGTGCTGTCGATCATCGAGACAAAGATAGAGCGACCGTACTTCTCGATCGAAAATCCGAGCACGGCGAAGACAGCGATAACCCCTGCCATCAATGCTAATGTCACCCCAAACGAATTGGTGTAATCATGGAGTGAGAGATAAGCGCTAACGCCTAGATTTTTCAGATAGTTGACCACTACAATGACCAAAATCAAAGGAAAAAGGGACAACGCCCCGACAAAAATATACCGCAACAATAATCTTATTTTCATACTCATCGGCAAAACCCTTTTTAATATGCCGAATTATACCGCACAGAAAAACTATCGGCGATAATGCTGCAACGCATACATATAAGAGTTTCGCTCGAAAACCGACGGATTATCGGTATGGATCAGCGAAATAGAACCTTTCATCTGGCTAATCGATTCGTATTCATGTTTCTCCATCCACTCATTTATATCGCTCAGTATCTGCTTGATTTCACCCTCCCCTTTGATCAACAGCACCGAAGCAAGAGCCGTCGCGTCGGCTCCGCTCATAATCGCTTTGAGGACATCTTCGCCGGTGTGGATTCCCGTATTGGCACAAAGGGAACAAGAGAGTTTTTTGTAGAGGATCGCACACCAACGGAGCGATTCACTCAAACGTTCGGATGAAGTGATATTGGCTCTCTGCAAAGGGGTAAGGAGTTCCAGATCAACATCGACCAATGTAGGGTTATCAAAAAGACTCAACCCTTTGGCTCCCGCTTCGACAAACCGTTTTGCCATATTGGCAGGGTTGGAAAAGTAGGAGTTCATTTTAACGTTCAAAGGGATGGCGATTTGCTCGGCTACCGTCGCTACCGTATCGATATACATCTGCTCGACCCTGTATCCTTCCAACTCCATCGATGTTGGGATATAGGTGATATTGAGTTCCAGTGCATCAGCACCCGCTTCTTGGAGTTTTTTCGCGTATTTGACCCATCCCCCCGAAGAGACACCGTTCAACGAGGCGATAATCGGAATATGCACCCCCTCTTTGATCCTTCGGATCTCTTCAAGATAGTGATCGGCTTGAAGGTTGTCAAAATCAACCTCGCTGGGGAGATAGGTAAGCGCTTCTGCATACGAATTGCTGTTTACATGGAGAAAATGGTCTATTTGACCGATTTCATGGTTAATCTCCTCTTCAAAAAGAGAGTGCATGATAACAGCAGCGATACCGTTATCCTCGAGCTTTCGAATACTCTCCAGCGATCCGGTAAGCGGTGACGCACTGGCGATCAGGGGATTTTTGAGGTTCAGCCCCAATATAGATGTTGAGAGTTCCATTATTCTTCCTCCTGCGCAGGTTGATAATACTCATGCAGATTTTTATATCGTTCATAAAGCGAATGTGCCGTATGAGCCGCCGTTTCCAGATATGCCACGGCAGATGTAGCATTCATTTTTTCGACCATTTTAAATCTTGTTTCTCGATACATGAAATCTTTAACATCGATTTTTGGTCCTTTATAATCCAATGTCATCGGATTTTCGCCCGCTTTGATTTTGTCGGGATTGAACCTGAAAATCGGCCACAGACCGCTATCCACTGCCCGTTTTTGCTGATCAAAACCGTATTTCAGATCATACCCGTGAGCAACACAGTGCGAATAGGCGATGATAATAGAGGGACCCTCATACCGTTCCGCTTCGATAAAGGCTTTTACCGTTGCCGTATCGTTAGCTCCCATCGCGACTTTAGCGACGTAGACATTTTCATAAGCGATTGCCATCGCGGCGAGATCTTTAGGAAGTCCCGCTTTCCCCCCTGCGGCAAATTTTGCCACCGCACCGGTAAAGGTCGCTTTGGACTGCTGCCCCCCCGTATTCGAATAAACCTGCGTATCGAGAACCAAAATATTGACGTTTTTGCCGCTAGCGAGAACATGATCCAATCCGCCGTAGCCGATGTCGTACGCCCAGCCGTCCCCGCCCATGATCCAGACCGATTTTTTGACCAGATAATCGGCAAGCTCAATCAGCGTTTTGGCTTTCTCGCTGTTTTGATGTTCCAGCGATTGTTTCAATGTATCAACTCTTTCGCGTTGCGCATTGATTTGCGATTCCTCATGCTGCTCGGCACCTAAGATCTCATCGACGAGCGCCCCATCCAACTCGTCTCTCAATTCTTCGAGCAGTCCGCGCGCCCGATCACTCTGTGCATCGATGGAGAGACGAAAGCCCAAACCGAACTCGGCATTGTCCTCAAAGAGCGAATTTGACCATGCAGGACCTCGCCCAACCTCATTCTTTTTCCACGGCGTTGTGGGAAGATTGCCGCCGTAGATAGAACTGCATCCCGTCGCATTCGCAATCACCATCCGGTCTCCGAAGAGCTGAGAAGCGAGTTTCACATACGGTGTCTCTCCGCATCCCGGACACGCACCGCTGAACTCAAACAGCGGCTCCAAAAATTGGGACTCTTTGAGGTTGGCATGGTCGAGTGATGCGCGATCCATTTTCGGCAAGGAGAGGAAAAACTCCCACTGTTTTATCCCCGCCTCGCGCAGCGGTAGCTGAGGTACCATATTGATCGCTTTGAGAGAGGTTTGGGATTTGTTTTTCGCTGGACACACTTCGACGCAAAGGGCACATCCTGTACAATCCTCAACCGCTACCGAGATAGCGAATCGGTCGTTTTCTCCGAAGCCTTTCCCTTTTGCCGCTTTGGCGCTAAACCCATCCGGTGCACCGCTCAAATACGACACGTCAAATACGCTGGAGCGGATCACCGAGTGAGGACACGCCGAGACACACTTATTACACTGAATACAGGTATCGCCGTCCCACAGCGGAACTTCCTGAGCGATATTACGTTTCTCATACTGCGTCGTCCCCGTTGGCCAAGTGCCGTCATCGGGTATTTGGGAAACCCGAAGATCATCCCCTTTGAACGCGGTAATTTTTCCGATCACTTCACGGGTGAACGCAGACATATCCCCTTTCAAGGTAGGCTGGAGTTCGAGCGACGAGTTGACTGAGGATGGGACATCGATTTCATACAGATTCTCCAACGTCGTATCGACGGCGGCGTAGTTCATTTGAACAATGACATCCCCTTTGGAGCCGTAGGTTTTTTGGATGGAGCCTTTGATCTTTGCCATTGCCTCCTCTTTGCTCAGTATTCCGCTGATAGCAAAAAAGCAGGTCTGCATCACCGTATTGATTCGCCGTCCCATATTCGACGCATGTGCTACTTTGTACGCATCGATCGCATAAAATTTGAGCTTCTTTTGGATGATTCTCTCTTGCGTCACCCGCGGGAGACGGTTCCATACCTCCTCTTTGGGATAAGGGGTATTAAGCAAAAATATCCCCCCCTCTTTGGCGATATCGAGAAGATCAAGTTTTTCCAAAAAGACCGCTTGATGAACCCCGACGAAATCGGCTTTTTGGATCAGATAACTCGATCGGATCGGCTTGGTACCGAAGCGTAGATGCGACGTCGTCATCGAACCCGACTTTTTCGAATCATAGACGAAATACCCCTGCGCATAATGATCCGTTTCGGTTCCAATGATTTTGATCGTATTTTTGTTCGCCCCCACTGTTCCATCCGAGCCTAACCCGTAAAACACCGCCTGAAACTGATCGGGATTTTCAAGAATGAAGTTATGATCGTATTCCAACGAGGTGAAAGTGACATCATCATCGATCCCGATCGTAAAATGGTTTTTCATTAACGGTTTTGACAACTCTTTGTAAATAGAGAAGATCATAGAGGGGGTAAACTCTTTGGAAGAGAGACCGTACCGTCCACCGATGAGGCGCGGCATTGTAAACGGCAAAGTATCTTGATTTTCAAAAAGAGCAGTCAGAACATCATGATAGAGCGGTTCACCGAGACTTCCCGGCTCTTTGGTACGGTCCAGTACCGCTATCGATTGCACCGATGTCGGAAGTGCGGCGATAAACGCCTCCGAGGCAAACGGCAGTGCAAGCCGCACTTTGATCATCCCCACTGTTTCTCCGATCGAGACAAGATGGTTGACGCTCTCCTCTACCGCTTCGGCACCCGAACCCATCAAGACGATGACCCGCTCCGCATCCGCAGCACCGACATAGTCAAACAGATGATAGGAGCGTCCACTAAGAGCGGCAAACTTATCCATCTCCCCTTGCAGAATTTCTATCAATGCTTTATAGTAGCGGTTGACACTCTCTCTCCCTTGAAAATAGACATCAGGATTTTGTGCCGTCCCGCGCAACACCGGATGATCGGGGCTCAGTCCCCGTGCACGGTGTGCGGCAACAAGATCCATATCAATCATTGCTCTGAGCACCTCATCGCTTAGTTTTTCGATTCGGCTCACTTCATGAGAGGTTCGAAACCCGTCGAAAAAGTGGAGGAACGGTATACGAGAACGGAGACTCGCGGCTTGGGAAATGAGAGCAAAATCGTGCGCTTCTTGAACACAGTTCGATGCGAGGAGGGCAAAACCGGTCTGTCGAACCCCCATTACATCCTGATGATCCCCGAAAATGGAGAGACCCTGCGCCGCTAGTGAGCGCGCAGCAACATGAAATACTGTCGATGTCAACTCCCCCGCAATCTTGTACATGTTGGGGATCATCAAGAGTAACCCTTGAGAAGCCGTAAAAGTCGTCGTCAGCGAACCTGCCTGCAGAGTACCGTGTACCGCACCGCTGGCACCCCCTTCGCTTTGCATCTCATACACTTCGGGGACGGTGCCGAAAATATTTTTTTGCCCTTTGGAACTGTAGAGATCACTAAACTCACCCATCGCCGATGAGGGGGTGATGGGATAAATGGCGATGACTTCATTGATTTTGTGGGCGACAAGGGCGACGGCCTCATTGCCGTCTACGGTGATTGTATCGGATTTGCTCATGATGAAATTTCCTCTCTGTGAATAGGATAATTGCTCTTGAAACTCCTACAATTATAATCCAAAAAAAACATTTTCTCCTAAATAGTTCTCATTAGAATAATTTTTGAAACACTTGACTACAATATCATCCATAACTAGGAGAAAAAATGAACCCGTTTGCCGAATTTAAACTCGATTTAGAGACTTTTATCACCGATTTGAACGCTCTTATCGAAATCAATCATAAAACCATAGAGACATTACTCTCGATACCCGAAAAAACCTACGCCAATTTTGTCCGCCCTTTTGATCTGATGGAAGAAGATTTGGAGCTGTTGTTCACTCCGCTATCGCATATCAATGCCGTTAAAAACTCCGAGGCTTCCCAAAAAGTATACGCGGATGCCCTCCCGATCCTCACCGATTACTCCACCTTTGTCGGGCAAAATCTCGATATTTATGAAGCGTTCAAAAGTGTCAAAGCCCGTGAATACGATTCTCTAAATACCGAACAGCGCCGTATTTTGGATCTCAATATTCTCCATTTTGAGCTTGCAGGTGCCCATCTGGATGATGCTTCCAAAGAGCGTTTGGCAGAAATTAATCTACGTAAAAGTACCCTCACCAACGACTTCTCCCAAAACGTCCTCGATGCAACCAATGCTTACGAGAAAATCATCACCGATCCCGCCGATGTTGAGGGTATCCCGGAGAGTGATTTAGAAAATGCCCGCTTCGAAGAGGACGGCATCACCAAATACCGTTTTACCCTACAAATGCCCTCCTACATCGCTTACATGACCTATGGGACTAACCGCACTATCCGAGAAGAGCTGTACCGTGCCTACACCACGCGTGCACCGCAGAACGGAGAAATTATCGATGAGTTGATGGCACTTCGTCAAGAGAGTGCAAAGCTTCTGGGATTTGAGAACTATGCCGAATACTCCCTCGCCTCCAAAATGGCACCGAGTACGGAAAGCGTTTTGAAGTTTTTAAATGAGCTTATCGATGCTTCCCGTCGTCAAGGGTTGCGAGAACTCGAAGAGCTTCGTGCCATCGCTCCGAATATCGATCTGCAAAGCTACGACACCGCATATTATGGAGAAATCCTCAAAAAAGCCCAATACGACATCGACGAAGAGGAGTATCGTCCCTACTTCGAACAACACAGCGTGATGGAGGGGATGTTTACCTTTTTGAATCAACTCTTCGGCATCCGTTTTGTCCGCCAAAACATTGAACTCTGGGATCCGAAAGCGAGTGCCTATGATATTTATGAGGGAGAAGTTCTCACCGCGCGGGTCTATTTCGACCTCGAAGCCCGCAAAGACAAACGGGGCGGCGCATGGATGCATAACTTTCAAACCCACCACTGCGACAGTGCAGGATGCACGCACCTCTCCAGCGCATTTGTCGTCTGTAACTTCCCCCCATCTTCTGAAACCTCTCCCTCACTGCTGCGGCACGATGATGTCGTCACCCTCTTTCATGAGATGGGACACACAATCCACCATCTCTTGAGCAAAGTAAAAGAGCATGGTGTGAGCGGTGTCAACGGCGTCGAATGGGATGCGGTGGAGTTTCCCTCCCAGTTTTTGGAAAACTTCGCCTATGAGCCGAAAGTGTTGAAACTGTTTGCTAAACATCATGAGAATGGTGAAATCCTCAGCGATGCGATGATCAAGAAACTGATCCGAGCCAAAAACTTCCAAAGCGGTATGTTTATGCTCCGACAGATCGAATTTTCCCTCTTTGATTTCGAACTCCACTCCAAACTCTATCAAGGCGATGAGATTCAAAATCTTCTCAATTCAATCCGAGAGCGAACAGCCCTCATCAAACCCCCAGCGTTCAATAAATTCCAAAACGGGTTCAGTCACATCTTCAGCGGCGGATACAGTGCGGGGTATTACAGCTACAAATGGGCGGAGGTACTCAGTGCCGACGCCTATTACGCCATCGTCGATGAGGGGGTATTCGGTTCCGAGCTTGCCCGTCGCTACAAAGAGATCGTCCTAGCCAAGGGGGGATCGCAAAGTATGCAGGAGCTGTTTGTCGAGATGATGGGGCGCGAATGCGACTCCAAAAATCTCCTTCGTCTCAGCGGAATAGAGTAAATGCGCGCTCTATTCCTGTCGGTATGGATGATCTCAATACTAGGAGGGGTAGAAGTGAAAATAGCGAGTTACAACGTCGAGAATCTCTTTGATATGCAACGCGACGGTACCGAGTACGAAGAGTACATCCCAAACGGAGACTGGGGATGGAACGAGGAGATGTATCGCACGAAACTGGGCCACACTGCACAAGTGATCGCAGGAGTTCATGCCGATATTATCGCCCTGCAAGAGATCGAATCCTTGAATGCCCTCAAAGATCTCAAAGCCGAAATCAACCGTCAGGGACTCTACTATCCCTATTATGCCTTTGCCAAAACCCGAAACTCCGCGGTGAGCGTAGCGCTGCTGAGCCGTTATCCTATCCAAAGCGCCCTCAAATATCCTGTCAATTACAGCGGCAAATACCGTGATATTCTCGAAGCCAAAATCAATATCGACGGCACCTCTTTGCGTGTTTTCGTCAACCATTGGAAATCCAAAAGCGGACCGGAGAGCGAACGTATAGCGTGTGCGAAGCGTCTCCTTTTACGACTCAAAGAGCTTCCCAAAGATGAACCGTTTATCCTTGTCGGGGATTTCAACTCCCATTTTGAGGAGTATAAAACGTTTATCAAAAGCCGCAAACTCAATGATACGGAGGGGATGACGGGGATCAACCATATCCTCCGAACCGTCGATGAGAACAACAATCCGATCACCTATGCATCTGTGCAAAACAATAGCGATGTTCTCTATAATCTTTGGTATGAGCTAAGTAGTGAAAAGCGGTGGAGCCATCAGTTTAGAGGC
>NZ_DASUIQ010000097.1:0-30447 GCF_036279695.1 Sulfuricurvum sp. | reverse complement strand
GGGCGATTACGTCGTCCACGAAGAGTACGGGGTCGGGATATTTGTCGGGATTGAGCAAGCCGAAATCCTCGGCGGGATCAAAGACCTTGTCGTGATAAAATACATGGGGGATGACAAACTTCTCCTCCCCGTCGAAAATCTCGATGCGATCGATCGCTATATAGCCTCAGGGAGCCTCCCTGTACTGGATCGTCTCGGCAAAGGGAGCTTCGGTAAACTCAAAGAGTCGGTCAAAGCGCGACTGTTCGAGATCGCTTCAGAGATTGTGGGGATTGCGGCGAGCCGTGCACTGATCAAAGCTTCCGTCATCAACGTCGATGCGGGGGAACTCCGTCGTTTCCAAGCAGAATCGGGATTCGATTATACCCCTGACCAAGCGAGTGCGATTAGCTCCATCGTTCGTGACCTCTCTTCGGGGCAAATTATGGATCGGCTCCTCAGCGGGGACGTCGGATTCGGGAAAACTGAGGTGGCGATGAACGCCATTTTTACCGCCGCAAAGGGGGGATACCAATCGCTCCTCGTCGTTCCGACGACATTGCTCAGCTCTCAGCACTTCCAATCACTTAAAACACGCCTTGCTCCGTTCGGGCTTCGGGTCGCGAAGTTGGATCGTTTTGTCAGCTCCAAAGAGAAAAATGCGACACTGCGAGCACTCGAAGCGGGAGAACTCGATTGTGTCGTGGGAACGCATGCTCTCTTTGGGGTGAGCTGTGCGAAGTTGGGGATCGTCATCATCGATGAAGAGCATAAATTCGGGGTGAAACAAAAAGAGAAACTCAAATCACTCTATGAGAATGTCCATCTCCTCAGTATGAGCGCGACGCCGATTCCTCGAAGCCTCAATCAAGCCCTCAGCTCGATCAAAACGATGTCCGAGCTCCTCACCCCTCCAAGTGAGCGTTTAGGGGTACGGACGTTTGTCAAAAATTATGATGAGAAACTGATTAAAGAGGTGATTTTACGCGAGCTTCGTCGCGGCGGTCAGGTGTTCTACGTCCACAACTCGATCGATTCGATGATTATCAAATCGGGTGAGCTCAAAGCGATTTTGCCGGAGTTGCGTATCCTCATACTCCATTCCCAAATCAGCGCGACCCAAACCGAGGAGGAGTTGGCAAAATTCGCCGATCGCCAATACGATGTGCTCCTTGCCACCTCGATTATTGAGTCAGGAATCCACATGCCGACAGTCAACACGATGATTATCGACGGGGCGGATCGTTTCGGGATGGCCGATCTGCATCAGCTTCGCGGTCGTGTCGGACGGGGGCATATCGAGGGGTATGCGTACTTCATCGTCGATGACAAAGATCATCTCACCGAAGAGGCGAAAAAACGTCTCGTAGCACTCGAATCCAATTCGTTCCTCGGAAGCGGTTCGATGTTGGCGTACCACGATCTCGAAATTCGCGGAGGGGGGAATCTCGTCGGCGATGCCCAAAGCGGTCACATCAAAAATATCGGATATGCCCTCTATCTTCGAATGTTGGAGGATGCGATCAAACTCCTCACCAACCAATCGACCGCCGTGCGTGCCAAAGTGGATATCAAACTCACCGTCAGTGCCTTTATCAGCGATGAGATCGTGAGCGAAGATCGTCTGAGACTC
The DNA here is from genome assembly GCF_036279695.1 of Sulfuricurvum sp. Classification (GTDB taxonomy): domain Bacteria; phylum Campylobacterota; class Campylobacteria; order Campylobacterales; family Sulfurimonadaceae; genus Sulfuricurvum. The sequence continues at coordinate 28,835 of NZ_DASUIQ010000097.1, read as the reverse complement.
GAGCTCTATCGCCGTCTTAGCCAGTGTGAATCTCCGAGTGAGATTTATGAGATTGAAGAAGAAGTCGGAGATCGTTTCGGTAAACCCGATACGCCGACGAAACAGTTTTTTGAGATCATGGTGATCAAACTCCTCTGTATCGAGAAGAAAATTAAAATGGTGAGTAACTACAACCAAAACATTACGATTGAGTATACGAGTGGTGTGAAAGAGACACTACAAAGCAAGAGCAAAGACGATGATGATTTGATCGCTACGGTATTGCACTATTTGCGCAGCGCTAACCCAAAAGGGGTATAAACCCGTTTATCGGAGTAAAAATATAACTTTTTGTGTTATTTTTATAATGTTTGAGCGGTATAATAGTGTCATTACATCAAGGGTGGGCTAACATGGATAAAACGATAACGTTACAGTCATTGAGTGATGCTAAAAAAGCGCATGTCAAATGGGTACAGCGTGCTAAATTGTTGATTGAAGGGTTACCGATCGACGAGGGTGCGATACCGCTTAGTTATACCGACTGTAAATTTGGCGAATGGTTTTACAGTGACGGTCAAAAACTCAATGCATTGGGTAATATGAGTTGTTTGGGAGATATTGAAAAAGCCCATGTTACGCTGCACGATGAGTATATGTATATCTTTAAAATCTTTTTTACCGACAATGACCGATCATTTTTTTCAAAATTATTCAGTTCTAAAAAGAAAATTACGGATCAAGACAGAGAGATCGCATTAGAACATTTTATTAAATTGCAAGCCGCATCGGAAGAGATATTAGATCATATCGGTCGCTTGGAGCGACGGCTGTATGCGATTCCGCAAAGCTCATTCGATGCTAGTATTACCGGAATATAAATGAAGGTATTATGAGTTTTTGTTCTTATTTCGATGCCCAATTTTGCCACTCATGCGGATGGATTGATTACCACTACTCCGAACAGCTAAAACTAAAAAGCGATCATCTTCATACCCTTCTCAACCCCTATCAGCCGGAGGTGTGGCTGAAGCCCGCCACATCAGCACTCAAAGGGTTTCGGAACAAAGCCAAGATGGTCGCAACACCCAGCCTTGATGGCGTTGTATTGGGGCTCTCCGAAGAGGTGAGTCTCATCGAATGCCCTCTGTATGATACGAGTATGCAAAAAGCTCTCCATACGATTCAAGAGTGGCTTCGGGAGTTAGGCGTCAAAGGGTATGATATACGATTGCGTAAAGGGGAACTAAAATACGTTCTTTTGACCCGAAGCAAATCCAACGGAGGGATGATGCTCCGCTTTGTCCTCCGTTCTCACGGCATCGTAGCAAGATTGCAAAACGCTCTAGATGATTTGAGGGGGCGCATACCGGAACTAAGCGTCATTACCGCAAACATCCAACCGATCCATATGGCGATTTTAGAGGGGGATGAGGAGATATTTTTTACCGAAGCGCGTCGACTCGAAGAACGGTTTAACGGTATTCCCCTCTTTATCCGTCCGAAAAGCTTTTTTCAAACCAACCCTGATGTTGCCGAAAAGCTTTATCGCACGGCAAGCGAATGGGCGGATGAGAGTAAACCGAAAATCCTCTGGGATCTTTTCTGCGGAGTAGGGGGGTTCGCTCTGCACTGTGCGGCAGCGGATCGGAGTATCGTAGGGATCGAGATCGAGAGTGAAGCGATCGAGTGCGCCCGTGAGTCGGCGGCACAGCTGGAGATGAGTAACCTCCGTTTCGAATCGCTCGATGCCGCGACATTCAGTGCAACGGCGGGAGAGAAGCCTGATCTTATTATCGTCAATCCGCCTCGCCGCGGATTGGGTGAGCAGATATGCAAATGGCTCACTCGTGTCGGGAGTGAGAGGATACTCTATTCGAGTTGCAATGCGACGAGTTTAGCCAAAGATCTCGAATCTCTCAGCGGGTATACGTTGAAGCGGGTACAACTCTTTGATATGTTCCCTCACACGGCACACTATGAAGTTTTGGTCGAGCTCGTACGAGAGTAAAGCTCTCCAAAGTGATCGAGATAGGTTAAATACAGCCTTACTTCAAATTCCAGCTGGTGGTACTGCGGTTCGATGTGAGTGCAAAGTTTATAAAATGCTTTGTCGTGGTTTTTCTCTTTGAGATGGGCGAGTTCATGGGTAACAATCATTCGTAAAAACGGTTCGGGGACTTTTTTAAACAAATGAGAGATCCGAATCTCATTTTTTGCTTTTAGCTTTCCCCCTTGTACCCGTGAGACGAACGTATGGGTTCCGAGTGCGGAATTCAGATCGCGGATTTTGGTGTCATAGAGCACTTTAGAAATCGGTGCAGAGCTGCGAAAATGGGTATTTTTGATCTCCATAACATAATCATAGAGACTCTTATCGGTAGTGTAGGGATGGGTATCGGGGTATTTCAGTAAAAGCCGTTCACCGAGGGTCTCGGTGTCGATCAGGGACAGTACCTGAGATTGTATCTCTTGGTTGTAGTGAGATAAATACTTAAGCATGAAGGTGAGAGTTAGCCGTTTTTGCTTTCTATTTTGTCTTCTAGTGCGATAATATGACCGTGATCATCATGATAAACGGTAACCAGCTGACTCGTTGCACAGTGCTGTAATTCACTATCGTTTATGCCGAAATAATCGGAATAATCGCTGGAATGATAGATTAAATGCTCACTCGGAGCTCGATGGCGATTCAATCGTGATAATACAAACAATATAATCGGTGTCGCGATAAGCATCATGATCGCATGTTCAAACGTTACACTGCTTATATTTTCATAGATCCAATCTCCTATTTCGTCCGCCGGAACTTCCAAGGTTATGATTCTGTAAAATATGACCAAAACCGGTTTCCACAGATAGATAAAACCTAGCCAAAGCGCGATGGTCATCGCATCCCAAAGCCATCTTTTCCGTTTCGGTAATTCATGACGTTTGTTGATAATCAATGTTTCGACAGACATCTTAACCCTTTTTCTTCGCTAATTGTTGATGGACACCGCGATCGGGACTTACCCAACGTGCACGCCCTTTTTTACCGAATAGTACTTTTGGAAGAGCGGTTACGGCGGTAAAGAGATTCAACAGCCAATAGGCAAACGGATACCAGATCATCCAATAGTAGTTTTTACCTAATCCTTCGTCGTAGTGTCCATCCAACCATTTGCTGACCGCAAACTGGAGTAAACAGGCACCGATCAATATAACGCTGCTTTGGTCGGGGAGTATCGGCGATTGTTGCGGCATTAAATAATGCAATGGAAAAAATAGACTGACGAACCATACTAAAAACACCAATATCATACTGTATGCCCAAAGAGTACTGAGCAAGAGTTCGGTCATAAGCGCCCAGAGATGGGTTTGTTTGTGCGAAAACAGAACGTTAAAGTTTTTGAGCATCACTTGTGCGCCGCCCATAGCCCAACGTAAACGCTGTTTCCATAATCCGCTGAGTGTCTCAGGCATCAAAATCCATACCAATGCGCGAGGCTCAAAACGGACATCCCAGCCGTTACTTTGAAGTTTCCAGGTAATATCAATATCTTCCGTCAGCATATCGGGACTCCAGTATCCCACTTCATGCACCGCCGCTTTTCGAAAGCCGGTGATTACCCCCGATACCGTAAATAAACGACCGAAACTGCGTTGAGCACGTTTGATCATTCCGACAATCGATGAAAACTCACCGACTTGGATTTTTCCTAGCAGACTGGTACGATTGCGGATACGGGGATTACCGGTTACCGCGGCCACTTCAGGATAGCGGATAAAGTGTTTGACCATCCAATGGACACACTGTTTATCGATCAGAGCGTCACCGTCGATACATATCAAATACTCATATTTAGCCAACAGAGCACCCGCTTGCAGCCCCAGCGCTTTACCTTGATTTTCGGCTAAGTTGACTACTTTTAGCTTCGGATTATCTTGCGCAAGCGAGACCAAGATCTCCAGCGTGTTGTCTTTGCTCCCGTCGTTAATGGCGATTACTTCGAATTCGGGATAATCGACATTCAGAGCGTATGTGATCGTTTCGATGGCATTTTGCCCCTCATTGTAGCAAGGGATCAAAATACTTACCCCTTGCCAACTCTCATTGGCTCGTAGAGGGGGGATGGTGTGTTTGAGATAAGATTTTTCATTTTTATAATAAAAAAAGATTGCCCCGATGATCCATAAACTGGACATAAATAGGGGATAATAAAATACATACCCCAACACAAAGTGCCAGAGCGAGTGCCACAATAGTTCAAAAGTCATAATGGCGGTTCCTTCTTAGTTGCTCAATAAAGTAGTGTCTGGTGTTGCATGATGCATATAGACCGGTTTTTGTCCAAAAGACTTTTTGATCGTATCGGCATCCGGAATATTTTTAAAGACACTGTCCGGATAATAGGCCATGTGATGAACACCCAAATCATATAAATGGGTTATCGTATCATGTAACTCCTCGGATGAAATCGGTTCATCATTTTTTCTCCAGTTGACGCTTTGCAGTTCCATGACGGTACGTTCCAGTCCACACTCTTCTTGTTTAACACGTTCAATGATTTTATCATAAAATTCTCGTGTATCATCGGCTTGTTCCATGTACGGCATCGCCATGATAGCGGTGTAGTCGTATTTTTTGATGGACTCACTCAACCCTTGCGCATACCATTCTATAGCGTACTGATTTAAAGCAACCTGCGCATAGAGATTTCGTGCCGTTTTTAGCCCTGGGTGGCCGTCTCTAACGATTTGGGCTAATTGCATCGCAAAATCATCCAAATAGTCTGTTTTGAGTTTAGCCCATTTTTCAATCTGATCACTGTTGGCTCGGATTGTAGTGACCGTCGGTGATAATCCCCATTTTACATACTGCTTGCGAGCCGCTTTACTGTCGTCTTCAAAATCGGAGAGGGTCACATCGTCATGAAAGAGGATCCCGTCAATGCGGGGTGATAGCGCTAAATCTTCGTAGATCTCTTTGATCACGGTTTGCGCTTTAGGTGAAAATGGAGAGAGTCTCGGGTAGCCCATATTGAGATGCGTTTGGTCAACCTGAAGTGTCACGACCGTCTCTTGGGCGGCAGGATGGTTTTTAGGGAGTTGCCATGCCAACATCGGCATCCACGCATAAATCCGTTTGACTTGGGTACGCGTTGCGATTTGCCATGCTACCCGATTGAAGAGATCGGCTCGCATAGGGATGTTTCGATTTGGGAAATAGACATAATCTGCCGCACCGTTGGCATCGGGATCGGCAAATGCCTGCAAATAGACGGTGTTGATTCCCAACCTTCTGATCCGATCGAGCAAATCTCCCAAATTTCTCTCTGTCTGAGCAGGATCAGGATCATACATATAATCCAAATCGATATGTGCCGCTTTGGTTACTCTGTCGTTATCGGTCAGATTCGCGTTTCGTGACCACATATCCTGCTCTAACATTTTGAGTGTCATGCTTTTTTCGATGAGGATTCGTCGAAGCCCCCACAACGGTGTAACGGCGGTATTACTGCCATCATCCAGCGTTAATCCGATCGGCATCCCCAGACGTTCAGCGATGGTACGCACCTCTTTATTGTAATAGCCGTACGGCCATACAATGACACGCGGTGTTTGCCCCGTATACTTTTTGATAAAACGGTTGTTTTTCGCTAAGTCATCCGTGATACGCTTCTGATACTCTTTGTCGTTTTCATATCGATTTTTCTCACTCAGCCATTGACGGGTAATAACGGCAGGCTGCATATTTCCCTGAGGATTCCCGCTAATCCCTCTGTGCAAAAAGTAGGTATGACTGCCAATCTCGACCAATCCGCTGGCGACCATCTCCTTGATCTCATTTTGACTCAGAAACTTACTGCGTGCTATTTTATGCCCGTCAAAATCGACGATCTCTTTGGCCTCCATCCAACTTCCGACCAATGCGATAACGACAGGAATTTTGTATTTTTTGATAACAGGAAAAGCATTTTCGTATACAGAGTGATAGCCATCATCAAACGTCATCAGAACCGCTTTTTCAGGTAACGCTTTACCCTTCTTTCGATAGGATAAAATATCATTGATTCCGATAAAGTGATAGCCGTTGGCGATGAGCCACTCTACTTGTTCTTGAAAATGAGACGGTGTGACCGCATAGCTTGAATCGAGCGTTTCACTTTTATCCGATATTTCGTGATAACTGAGAACCGTAAACTCGTTTGGGTTTTGATCCCGACTACAGTGATTCGGCAACTCGGTTGCCGTTACATAAGTGCCGGAAATAACAATCAGTAGTAAAAGAAATTTAACGATGGGTTTGAGCATCAATGCGTGTTCTTTCATAGAAAATTTAATCGGATAGTATACCCTATAGCCCCTTGTAAACACCAAATTCTACCTCTATTTCATACGTCCCCTTTTGCTATGTTATAGTATAGTTTCACAACATTATCCAAAGGTTCGGGATGGAACACCAAAAGATCGATGAACTCGTAGCTCGGATCAAAGCACTCGAATCGGAGTTAGAAGCGGAACTGCATCAGGAGTATGAGCGCTTTAGCTGTGAAATCACCAAAAAGCGCGAAGAGCTTCTCGCTTCGTATCGAAAAGAGCATCAGGGGCTGTTTCGCTATTTGACGACCGCTCCGGTCCTGCATCTTTTGAGTGCTCCGATCATCTGGTCCGTGTTGCTCCCCGCCGTGATACTCGATCTCTTCGTATCGTTCTATCAGTGGATCTGTTTTCCGATCTACAAGATCACCAAGGTCAAACGGCGCGACTATATCATCATCGATCGCCACCGATTGAAGTATCTAAACGCAATCGAAAAACTCAACTGTCTTTATTGCAGTTATTTTAACGGTCTTATGGGCTACATCACCGAGATCGCGGGTCGCACGGAGCAATACTGGTGTCCGATACGCCATGCCACGAGAGTGAAATCGATGCACGGCAATTATAAAAAGTTTTTCGATTACGGAGACAGTGAAAACTTCCGTCAGAGAATTGCAGAGCTTAGAGAGGATCTGAGAGAGGAGAAAGAGTGAAAATAGCATTTATCGGAGATATTGTCGGGCGTCCGGGACGGATGATGATCAAAGAACACCTCATGAAGCTCCGCCGTGAACACGGAATCGATTTTGTCATCGCCAACTACGAGAACGCTTCCCACGGATTCGGAGTGACGATGAAAAATGCCAATGAGCTGTTCGGGATGGGGATCGACTGCATGAGCGGCGGGAACCACACGTGGGATAAAAAAGAGATCGAACCTTTGTTGGAATCACTCCCTCTCTTGCGCCCTCACAACTATCCTGAGGGGGTCAAGGGGACGGGGTGCCGTATCTTCCAGGTAGCGGGGGAAAAACTCGCCGTTCTCAATATCATGGGACACTACGGGATGCCGTATGTCGATAACGCCTTTCGCTGTGCCCGTGACACCGTAGCAAGCCTTAAAAATGACGGAATCAACCACATCTTCCTCGATTTTCATGCCGAAGCCTCCAGTGAAAAACGCGCTATGCTGATGCTGTTAGCGGGAGAAGTGAGCGGACTTATCGGAACCCATACCCATGTGGGAAGCGATGATTTCCAGATTGCCAAAGGGACGGCGTATATGACCGACATCGGGCTATCGGGCTGTCGCGACAACGTCATCGGGATGGATTCCAGAGTTCCTCTCGAGCGGTTTATCACGGGAGTATCGGGGCGGTTTGAAGTGCCTGAAAAATGCCGCAAAATCCTCCAAATCGCTATAATGACATTGGAAGAGGGAAAATGCACCGAAGCATTCAAACTCAAAATCTTCGATGATTCTCGTGTATTCCGCACCGATGCGTGGTGTGAGGAATAAAAGGAGCTTTTATGCAGTTAAGCGATTCTTTCGAACTTTTCAGCGCATTAGAACAACTAAAACTCCTAGAGGATTCTCCCCCTCTGTGGTGGCCATCGTACGGAACTTTTGAAGTGGTCGTCGGTGCCATCCTCACCCAAAACACCCAATGGTCTCGTGTCCAAATCTCCCTCGATAACCTCCGTATCAAAGAGCTTTTATCCCTCCACGTTTTAGCCCATTGCGATGTCGAGGAGCTGATGGAGCTGATCCGTCCGAGCGGTCTGTTCAAAGCCAAAGCCCAAAGCCTCATTCGCCTCTCCCAAGCGATTCTTGAGGATTTCGGCGATTTCGAGACCTTTTCCCTCAGTGTCGATAGAGAGTGGCTGTTATCTAAAAAAGGGATCGGACCTGAGACGGCAGATTCTATACTCTGTTACGGTTGCGCCCGCCCCGCGATGGTGGTCGATAGCTACACGGCACGGCTGTTAAATGCGTTCGGATATGAGTTCGAGAGTTACGATGAGTTGCAGGAGTGGTGCGAAGCGGGAATCAGAGGTTATTTCGATACCGTGCAGCTCCCTGCCGCGTTTGCGCGGTTTCATGGGATGATTGTGGAGTATGTGAAGAGGAATAGTAAGGGGAAAGTGGTTGATATAGAAAACTTTAGTTCTATATTGGCATAATAAATTAAAATTTATAAGTGGTGCTGAATGAGTGAGAATGAAAACAAGTTTGATATATCAAAGCATCCTTTGGTTGTGGTTGTTCTTGCCGTAGCTGGAACGTTTGGATTTAGTTATCAATTTGTATTGCCTATTATGACAGCTAAAATGCAAAATGATGTAGATAAAATACCTAGTTATGAGAAACAAATCAAAGAAGATAAAGTAAAAATTAGCGAACTTAATAAAAAACTGAAACAATCTGAAAGTCAACTGGCAATAACTCAAAATGCAAATCTATTTACACGTGATGATCCGTACCCAGTCGGTCTTGGAAAAATAAGAATTGGTGATTCGATAGAAAACTTGATTACGATTTATGGAGTAGAAAGTTTGGAAAAAAAAGACGGGTATTGGACAATTAAGAATGTGAACTCAATTTTTAATGATATAACTTATTATTATAATTAAGAGTCGCCAAAAAAAGAAATTACGCACATTATGTTTCAAAAAGATATTAATCTAGAAAATAGGAAATTTTTACAAGATATATTAGAGAATAAGTTTGGTTCTCCTTTAAAAGGGAAGAATGAACTATATGTATGGAAGTTTAAAAATGAGCTAATTTATAAATATGATGATTTTTCTTATATTTTATATCCAGCACAGAAATAATAAATTAAAACACCTCTTTGACCTATCCTACTTCCTACGCCCAATTTGACAAAATACAACGAGATAAGATAATATCAGATAAATTATCGGAAAGAGGACTCATGAGAGGTTTTGTTTTTTTAGTGGCGATTATTTTTTCAAGCAGTGTATGGGGTCAGGTGCTTTTACTTCAACCCTCCAGCAGGATGCCAATCGACACCTATCAAGTAGCCGCTAAAAACGTATCGGTACTATCAACCCTAAAAGAAAAAAATATCCACATCGTTTTGCGGAACAAAGTGGACGAAAATACAAGCTCCAACAGTCTGCTATGTCGAGGATGGTTTCCAATCGTCACACAGCAATCCGAAACATTTGAGAGTGTAATCGAAAAAGCATTTTCACAAGAGTTGGAGCAAGGGGGGATTCTATCTGACAAAGACGGAGTAGTTATCTCTATAGATAGTATCAAAATCAATTTCAATACGGTCGGCACAGCCACATGGGAATATGAAATGACCCTCTCGAACAATAATAAAAGCGAAACATTTTCTTACAAACATGAATACGGTACATACTTTGTCGCGGCGAATGTGTGCAATGCGACAGGACAAAACTTTACACGGGGGATCGAGGCATTTTTAAAATCCCTCTATAGTGATCCTCGCTTTTTGGCTCTATTGCAATAAACATCTATACTTCGAAGTGAATGACATAGGAACTTAGTGAAAACAAATCTTTTTAAAACAGCGTTTTACACAGCATTTTTAGGTATCGAATACCTCGCCATTACGCCACAAAATATCGAAATGGTAGCGAGCTTTTGGGATAAACAAAACCATTTCATCGCTTTTTTTACCCTCTATGTATTGTTAAGTTTGGCATATACACATCTATCCACACGCCTAAAAGTCATTCTTCTGGTACTGGTCGGTTTCCAAATCGAGATAACACAATACTTTATCCCCAATAGATTTTGTTCTCTCATGGATATTGTCGCAGATTGTATAGGGATTGTGATCGGGATCGGAATCTATAAGCTCATCACAAAAATCAAAACACCTCTTTAACTCGTCCCACTTCCCCGCTCATAAGCCGTACTTTGATCCCATGCGGATGGTTGGGTGATTTGGTGAGGATGTCACGAACAACCCCCTCTGTCAGTCTCCCCGTCGATTGATCCTCTTTGAGGACGATGCTCACCCGTTTGCCCGACATGATATTTTTTCGTTCTTTGCCATCCATTGTGTATTCCTTTATTTGAGTAGTGTTAGTAATTCTTCGAGCGTTTTGATCCGATGGGTTGCCGCGCTGAAATCGTGTTTTTCGGTAAAGCGGTTGTGGACGATGACACACTCTATCCCCGCACTCACCGCCGAGCGCAGACCGCGCTCTGAATCCTCGACGATGATCGTTTCGTGTTTTTCTCCCCCTAGACGCTCTAATCCCAAGAGGTACGGATCGGGGTAGGGCTTGGCACGGGGGTATTCCCCGCTGCAGAGGACGAAATCCATATAATCAACGATCCCCCGTGAGGCGTGGATCAGCTCAAAATCGCATCGAAGCGCTGAGGTGACGATCCCCATCCGATAACGCTCTGAGAGTTGCTCTAGTACCTCTTTGACTCCAGAGATAGCGATCTCTTCGGTGCGGAGATAGTGCTGATAGCGTTCGTTTCGGAGTGTGCGCCATTTGTCGGTCTCGCTGATCGGGACACCCGCTTCTTCGGCGATCAAAAAAGCGCTCTCTCCCGCGATCATAATGTCGCGGTAGCGATCCTCGCTCAGATGAAACCCTTTGGAACTTAATATTTCGGCGCTGGCGGTATAGTACCAGTGTTCTGTATCGACGAGGACACCGTCATTGTCAAAAAGGATCTGTTTTTTCATAGTGCAATCATATCCAATGATAAACATAATGTGAACGGTAAACGGGTTATAATTCTGTATCTATTTAAATATTTAGGAGAAAATATGATCCGTTTGATGATGGTGAGTGTAATAGCAATTTTGATGTTGAGCGGTTGTACCGTCAAAGAGTTCAGTGACGGTGTGGGCGATGGGATCAATGATGTCAAACGTGTTGTTCGCGGGAATAATAACTAATCCCGCATCGCATTTAGCACGCTAATACTTCGATAACGTCGACTCCCTTGGGGACGAGACACAAAAAACTGTATGTTTCCTCTCCGAGAGTCTCATAACTATGGGGGACTCCAGCAGGAATAAGCAACACATCTCCCGCTCCCGCTTCAATCGTTTTATCCCCGATGATCACTTTCGCACGTCCGCTCAGGACATACTGCTCATGTTCGACCGTGTTGGTGTGCAGCGGCATATAGCCTCCCGCATCGATGGTGAAGTTACGCATGGCAAACGTGGGGGATTCATCGGGTGAGAGGAGCATTTTCATGCTTACTCCGCGACCGGCTTTTTGGGGAGTTGCTTCAATGGTGTCGATGTGTTTGTGTAAAAACATAGGTGCCTCGTCATGGTTAATGACGAAAGGGTAGCACAGGGTTGTTAAAAATTTCTAACGTATGTAGCGGAGAAGTTGCCCTTTAAAGGGATGGATAAGATAGGTGGTATCGAGAGGTTTGCTCTGGGTGTGGGAAAAATCGAGATCCACCATTTTTTTGCTGAAATTAGAGTGGTTTCCTCGCCCCGGATCGACGATGATTACTTCGCATGAGTGTTTCGTATGACGATCGATAAATCCTGCCAAAAGGTTTATATGATCTCTTTCATACAGAAGATCACTTCCGATGATCAGATCGAATTCCCCCAGTGTATCGTCAAAATCTCCCCATCCGGTGCGGGTAAAGGGGATGAGGTTGTCATTGTTGATTCGGGTATTTTCACTCATGAACCGTTCCGCTTCGGGATGGTAATCGGTGGCGGTGATGTTGGCGGCTCGGTGGTTGAGTACGAGACTGGCTAATCCGATACCGCATCCCACCTCTAAAATCCGTTTTCCTTCAATATCAAAATCGCTCATCAGATGGGCAAGGATTTTGCTCGAATCCCAGATAACCCCAAATAGCGGCCATGAAGCGGAGGATATTCCGAGATTGCGTGCCATATCATCGGTATCAAAATATTGTTGAGTATCTCTGAGGGTTCGAACGTGAATGTCAGCGTTGATAAATTCCAGTGTTTGATAACGGAAGCGTAAGGAGGATGGCATGGCTACCTTGCGCTTAAGCGCGAAGGTTTAGCCATGAAGGGGGATTGTCGAAACTGAGTTCACTTTCGTGCCAGTCGGTTTTTTCGCCGTTACGGGCGTGGAGCTGTCCGCCGATGAGAGTGTATTGCAACCCTGTGACGTTACTGGTAAGCTTTTTACCCTCTTTTAATGCGCTTAAAACGGCTTCTTTGCTTTCCATGGTGTGTTCCTTATAAATCGGTTCGGAAAAACACCTATTAGTGTCTTAGTAAAATGATTTAGGGAGGAGGATGGGCAGAAAAAATCTGCCCAAGAGGAAGTTACAGAGCTGTAACGTTTTCTGCTTGTGGGCCTTTTTCGCCTTGACCTACAGTGTAAGTCACTTTTTGACCTTCGTCAAGAGAAACACGGCCGTAACCAGTGCTGTTGATTTGACGGAAATGTACGAATACATCTTTACCGCCGTTATCTTGTTGGATAAATCCAAAACCTTTTTCGCTGTTGAACCATTTAACGGTTCCGTTTAGTACGTCTGCCATAGTAAACCCTTTTTGTTGTTATACACGTCGTTGCCGAGGTGGTCGAAAATATAAAGTGGAGTATTCTTATGGTAGATCGTACTGTTAACTAAAAGGTCTTCAATAAAAAGCAAACCAAAGATGAAACTCTAAATCATCTTTCTGTACGGGTATTGTAGCTGAAAAAAAACTTAATAGCAAGGAAAAATTCATTTTAAAGAATCTGCCTTGAAAAGGCAAGCTTTAGTGCCTTAGCGGCGAGCGTAGACGGAGGGATTTTATTCCTTCGGCGTTCTTATACTTTTGACTGTACCGTGATTTTGGTCGCTTCAAACAGGGTTGCGGCTTTCTCGATCATCGGTTCTTTGAGGACATCGCTTCCGTCAAACTCTTTGACACTGCTCTCATCGCATTGGTTGACACAGCTTCCGACGCCGATCTCTACCTCTTCGACCATGGAGACAGGTTCAGATACCTCTTCATCCACGAGGGTAATGACAAACGGCTCTTCCTTTTCGATAATCGGGGCTACCTCTTCAGGTGTTTTGGTGCATCCGTTCGATTTGATCTGCGTATCGATGCCGTAACTCTCTCGGACAAACTGGCGGATGATACCGAAACTGTTTTTGAGGAGCTCTTTATCATCCCCCTCGGCACAGCTCTCCCACGTCAGTGTATCGTTCTCATACGATATAAAGGTGACGTTATTTCTAAAACAGACCCCTAGCTCCGCACTTCGATCGCTGATCCGCTCGCACAGTAGCTCGAACGGTGATTTTATCGGCTCAGGGGTCGCAGTTACATGGATGCTCGGAGTTTCTATAACGGGTGCTGCGGGGGTCGGCGTTTGGAGTGGTGCATGGGAAACGCGCGATTCGAGTGACTCGATCATGTCGTCGATCTCTTTGATCTTGAGCGCTTCGATCATTTTAAATAGGACGAGGCTCACCACAAATCCGCCGTCGGCATTGATCGCGAAAAGGGTTTTCGCATCGCTGAGGATTCTAAAAAAGCGTTCGATCACCAGAGGGCTGAAACGGTGATCTCCTTCATACAAGCGCTCTTTGAGATAGGCGATCAACTCATCGATCACCATCTCCGATTCATACGCTTCGAGTTCTTGGAGCATAGAGATGAGAGCACCTCGGTCTTTGGCAAAAATGGCGTCAAAAAGACGGCTGATATAATCGGGATCGAGAAGCCCCAACATATCGGCAACGGTTTTAACGTCCACAAACCCTTTGGAGTAGATGATGGCTTGATCGAGGAGGGTGAGGGTATCGCGCAGGGAGCCTGAACCGCTTCGAGCCAAAATATCAAGCGCCTCGCTCTGGTACTCGATATTCTCCAGATGGAGGATATGGCTCAGGTGATGGACGATGTTCGGATGGCTGATCCGTTTGAAGCGAAAATGCTGCGTTCGGCTCAAAATGGTCGGCGGAAGTTTCAGCGGATCGGTTGTCGCGAGGATAAACTTGACGTATTCGGGCGGCTCTTCGAGGGTTTTGAGGAGGGCATTATGCGCCTCTTTGGTGAGCATGTGTACTTCGTCGATGATGAAGATTTTGACGTTGGCACTGGCGGGGCGGTATTTGGTGTGCTCGATCAGGTCACGGATGTCGTCGATTTTACGGCTCGATGCGGCGTCCATTTCGATAATATCGATATGACGCCCCTCGTTTGCCATGACACAGTGACTGCACACGTCACACGGTGCCGAAGTAGGGCCGTTTTCACAGATGAGCGATTTAGCGAAAATACGTGCGGTTGAGGTTTTACCCGATCCGCGAAGTCCTGAAAAAAGATAGGCGTGAGAGAGGCGCTTGGAATCGAGTGCGAGGGAGAGGGTTTGGGAAATACTCTCTTGTCCGATAAGTTCTTCGAAACGTCGAGGACGGTATTTTAACGCTAAGACTTCGGATGTGCCCAATTGAGACCTCTTTGATTTTGTGTAAGAGAGTTTACCGTGGTTACGATAAATTTTAGATTACAGTGACAGCCACTCTTTGGCAACACGGCGAAGCCCTTCGGGATTTTCGGAGGCGAAAAATTTGAGGCTGGTCTCCTCATATCGTTTGGTGAAATCGTAGTGATTTTCCAGATACTCGACAATCGCTTCACCGGAGTGGATAAGGGAACTTTTCCCCTCGAAATAGGTATCGATTGCACGAGCGACTAACGGGAAATGGGTGCATCCGAGGATGATCGCATCGGGAGTTTTCTCCAAGGAGGCAAAATAGTGATGGAGGGCACTTTGGAGCACTTCCCCCTCATACAACCCCTCTTCGACGATAGGGACGAGCAGAGAGGTCGCGATGGCGCTGAGATTTTGGTATCCTAGTTCGTGAAGCCCTTTTTCATAGGCACCCGATTTGACGGTTGCTTTGGTTCCCAAAATGAGAATATTGGCATCGGTATCGGGGATAGCGTTTTTGAGCGCTAAAACCCCCGGATCGACCACACCGATTACGTCGCAGTCGCTTTGTTCTCTCATCTCATCGAGAGCATAGGCACTGACGGTATTACACGCGGTGATCAACAGATCGATTTCAAAGTTTTTGAAAAATTCGAGGGCTTCGAGGGAGTAGCGGATGATCGTGTTTTGATCTTTGACCCCGTAAGGGACACGGGCGGTATCACCGAAGTAGATGATCTCTTCGAAGAGCTTGTGCTCCAACAGCGATTTGACGACGCTTAAGCCTCCGACACCGCTATCAAAGACGCCGACTCTCATCTTATTTGCTTGACTCGTTCATGCTGTCAAGAAACTCGATGTTCGATTTGCTTTTGAGCATGGTGTTGTAGAGGAAGCGGAGTGCTTCGACTTCGTCTTCTTGTTTATGCAGCATCGAGCGAAGGACAAATACTTTTTGCAAGACGTCCGGTCCGAGGAGGAGTTCCTCTTTTCGGGTTCCCGATTTGAGAATATCGATCGCAGGGAAGATACGGCGATCAGAGATTTTACGGCTGAGGACAATCTCGGAGTTACCGGTTCCTTTAAACTCTTCGAAAATAACTTCATCCATACGGCTTCCCGTTTCGACGAGGGCGGTAGCGATGATGGTCAAACTTCCGCCGTTTTCGATGTTACGCGCCGCACCGAAGAACCGTTTCGGTTTATGGAGTGCATTGGCATCCACCCCACCTGAGAGGACTTTTCCTGAACTCGGTGTGACGGTGTTGTAAGCACGTGCAAGACGGGTGATCGAATCGAGAAGGATCACGACGTCTTTGCCCAGCTCAACGCGGCGTTTCGCCCGTTCGATTACCATTTCGGCAACTTTGACGTGATTTTTTGCCGGTTCGTCAAACGTCGAACTGTAGACTTCCCCTTTTACACATCGTTCCATATCGGTAACCTCTTCGGGGCGTTCGTCGACGAGGAGAACCATGAGTTCGATTTCAGGGTGGTTGTTGGTGACACCGTGAGCGATCTCTTTCATGAGCTCGGTTTTACCCGATCGAGGAGGTGCAACGATCAATCCGCGCTGTCCTTTACCGATCGGAGCGAATAGATCCATCATACGTCCCGTCAATTTGGTCGGATTGTACTCAAGTTTGATCTGTTCCAACGCATAAAGAGGGGTAAGGTTTTCAAAGAGAGGACGTTTTTTGGACTCTTCGGGAGGGAGGTAGTTGATCGCTTCGACTTTGAGAAGGGCATAGTAGCGCTCTTGATCTTTTGGAGCACGCACTTGTCCCGTAACAATATCCCCGTTACGGAGAGCGAAACGGCGGATCTGGGTACTGGAGACATACGCATCATGCATCGAGTCGCTGAAAGACTGATCGACGGCGCGCAAGAAGCCGTAGCCGTCTTGCATGATCTCCAAAATACCGGTAAAGAGGATGAATCCCCCTTGTTGAACCTGCGTTTTGAGAATTTCAAAAATCAAATCTTGACGTTTGAGTTCGTTGGGGTCTTCGATGTTCAGTGAAGCGGCAATCTCTAGGAGATCTTCGAGTTTTTTAGTCCGTAGGGCTTCAATCGTGAATCCGTCAACCGGTACATGGGTTCGGTTTTTCGAGTTGTTTCGAGGAGTTTTTGCGGTATCGCTCATGCGTGGAATGCCTTAAAGTGTGTGGATTTAATCGGCGAGTTTTGGGTGAGATGTCATTGACAGGTCATTGTTTTGGTGTGACATTATAAACTATAGCGAAGCGGGTTGTCAAGAAAGGGGTATTTTCTAAATTGTGAACGATTTTTGCTATATCGATTTTAGTAAAATAAATAAACATATTTCAAAAGGTTCACCTTGTTCGATTTTTTAAAAAAGAAACCTGACGTCTCTTCCGTGAGTGAAGCGGTAGAGACCCCTCGAGATTTTACCAATTCGATCGGTATGGAGTTCCTCTATATCGACGGCGGTGAGTTTATGATGGGGCGCAATCCACAGTACAACGAAGGGGGAGATGTCGAATCTCCTGCCCATAGTGTGAAACTGAGCGGATTTTGGATTGCGAAATATCCGGTTACCCAAGAGCAGTATTTTAAACTCACCCGTGTTAACCCCTCTTTCTTTAAAAACGACAAAGTCGAAGAGGAGAGCTCCCGCCGCCATCCGGTGGAGCAGGTGAGCTGGTTTGATGCGAAAGCGTATGTGGAACTGATTAACCGTTATGAGGGGAAAACCCGTTTTTATGCTCTCCCTACTGAAGCGCAATGGGAATATGTTGCAAAAGCGGGAGGAAATACCCGATTTACCTTCGGAGACTCCGAAGCCCAGCTCGATGATCACGCGGTATATGAATACAGTGCGAATGCCAAAACGGCGGCAGTGGGAAATAGACTTCCGAACCGTTTGGGGATACACGATTTGCTCGGAAACGTTTGGGAATGGTGTGAGGATGACTTTTTTGCCAACTATAACGGCGCACCGAGTGATGGAAGTCCACGCATCGGTGGAGCGGAGGGTGAGTCGTTTAAAGTGCGTCGCGGAGGGAGTTATAAAACAGGATATATGTGTCTTCGCAGTTCGTTTCGGGGCTATTCGCGTCCCGATTTTATCTCGAATGACATCGGATTACGTCTCGTCATTAACGGCGATCCGTTGAAGTAAAATGACCGCTCTCGTATAGCCATTTCCACTCTACTTTTAAAAAGCGGCTTTTCTCTTTGAGAATACCGCCATCCAATAGGGCTTCAAACGTTACAAACGCTTCGTCTTCTCCATCTATAAATTCAAGAATCTTCAACCCTAAAAACCGGGTGTTGTGAGAAAAATTCAAAATGCTTTGTTTCCAGTGCTCTTTGTCGTCGGTATAGTCAGGGTTGTTTGGATGGGTTGTTGCCATTATATAATCGGACAACCCTAAAGCAAAGGCGCTGTATCGAGAACGCATCAAACGCAGGGCATTGGAGGGGAGAATCCCTTTATGATAAGGAAGGCAGCATTTTTTGTATTTTTCGCCGCTGTGGCAAGGGCAGAGAGAATTGGATGATATTTTCATAGTATCTTCGTTTTTTTTAGTTTATTATAGCGTAAGTATTGAAGCGGTATGCTATGGGAAATTATACAAAGAAAGGATTTTGATGTCCTATTATATTTGGCTTATCTTTGGGGTTATCGCCTTTGTGATAGAAATGATGATCCCTACCTTTTTCGCTCTGTTTGCGGGGGTGGGTTTTTTAGCGGCGGCGGCAGTATCGTTTTTTCTCCCCGAATCACTTTTTTGGCAGTTGATTATCGCTTCGGTATTTATGATTATCGGGGCGGTTGTGTTTAAAAAGCGGGGGATGGGGGATGATACGCAAGACTCCGTAGGAACCCATAACGAGTTTGTTGGGATCAAAGGGGTGGCAACTACAGAGCTTTCAGCTCATCAGGAGGGGGAAGTTTCTCTCTATGAACCGGTGCTCGGTGGACGTCATTGGCCTGCGGTGAGTGTGGATGGAGTCATCGAAGTTAATGCTGAAATACGGATTGTCAAATTAAACGGCAATTCGCTTATCGTTGAAAAAATTTAATCAAAGGTCATAGTATGGATGCAAGTCTAATTTTCCCGTTAGTATTAATGGTCGCGGTGGTGTATACGCTCTCGCAAATGGTTCGTATCGTTCCTCAAGGGGAAGAGTGGGTTGTCGAGCGGTTAGGTAAATACCATACGACATTGTTACCGGGGTTGCATTTGCTGATTCCGATTGTGGATATCGTCGGGTATAAAATCGTCACCAAAGAGCTGATTCAGCAAACGCGAGAACAAGAGGTTATCACCAAAGATAATGCCGTCGTCATCATCAGCGCGGTGGTTTTTTACCGTGTCACCGATCCGGGAAAAGCATCGTATTCGATCAGCAATTTCGAGAGTGCGGTGGGAAATATGACCACAACGACCCTTCGAGCGGTGATCGGTGGGATGACCCTCAATGAGTCTCTTTCTCAGCGTGATCAAATCAAAGCGCAAGTGGCGGAAAAAATACGTGATTCGCTCAGCGGATGGGGGCTGACGCTGGGTAATCTGGAAGTCCAAGACATCCGACCGAGCAAAAACCTCCAAGAAGCGATGGAGCGGCAAGCGGCAGCGGATCGTGAACGGGAAGCGGCAATTATGATCGCGGATGGAGAGAAAAAAGCGGCAATTGCCAAAGCGGAAGGGATGAAAGAAGCGGCGATTTTAGACGCACAGGGGAAACTTGAAGCGGCGAAACTCGAAGCGCAGGCAAAAGTGGAGTTGGCAGAGGGGGATCGTAAAGCGATGGTGATCGTTACTCAAGGGCTTGCCGGAGGAGAGAGTGCTCCTCATTATCTCCTCGCTCAGCGTTACATCGACAGCGTGAAAAATCTGAGCAACTCAAATAACTCTAAAGTGGTCTTTATGCCCGCCGATTGGCAACAAAGTCTAGCGGGTGCGGTAGGATCACTGGGGTATTTGGGTACTGCCCTCGGTGAGAAAAAATAGGGCAAATTGTCATATTCTTTTTACCTCTTAGGGGTGATGGGCTATAATCACCTTTATGATGTATGAAATAACAACCCTAATAGCCTTTATCGCCGCCGGAACTCTCGGATGGATGTGGAATCAATCCCGCCAACACTACGCGCTCCTCGAAGCGCGCGCACTACAACTCCAAGAACTCTATGCTCAGGAGCAAACCCTCAAAGCCAAACTCCAAGTTCAGCTCGATAATACTCAGAATGAGTATCATTCACTGGAACGCGATTACGCGGTACTTCATACCCGCCACGAAGAGTCCTCCCGTTCTTTTGAAGAGAAAATTCGTCTTTTGGACGAAGCAAAAATACAGATGAAAGTGCAGTTTGAACAACTCGCAGCGCAGATTTTCGAACAAAAAGCGAAAACGTTTGATGAAGCACATACCAAAGGGCTTGATCTCCTCCTCAAACCGTTCCGTGAACAGATCGCACAGTTTGCCACCCAGAGCAAAGAGCAGTTTATTCACGATGCGAAAGAGCGTCAAAGTATCAAAGATGAGATACTTCGCCTCAAAACCCTCAACGAACGGCTCAGCCAAGATGCGATCAACCTCACACAAGCACTCAAGGGAGAGAATAAGACCCAAGGAAACTGGGGAGAGATCGTACTTGAGCGGATTTTAGAAGAATCTGGGTTACGTGAGGGGCATGAATATGAAACTCAAAATACCTACAGCGATGAAGAGGGGAAAAAGTTCCGCCCCGATGTGATCGTCCATCTCCCACAGAACAAAGACATTATCATCGATTCTAAAGTCTCACTTGTTGCGTACGATGCGTTTATCCGAGCCGAAACCGACGAAGATCGCTCTCATGCTCTGAAACAGCACCTCCTCTCGATCCATGCTCATATCAAAGGTCTCAGTTCTAAACGATACGAACAGCTCAGCGGGGTACGAACTCTCGATTTTGTATTGCTCTTTATGCCTATCGAGGGGGCATTTCTCCTCGCACTGGAGCAGGATAACACCTTTTTCAAAACAGCATACGAACAAAATATCGTCGTTGTTTCCCCTTCGACGTTGCTTGTAACTCTTCGTACCATCGAGCATATTTGGCGAAGCGAGTATCAAGAACGCAATGCTAAAGCGATTGCAGAGTCTGCCGAAGCGCTGTATGAGAAACTGGTGGCGTTTGTCGAGGATATGGAAAAAATCGGCGAGCAGATCGGACGTACCCAAAAAAGTTATGAGGGGGCGATGAATAAGCTCAGTAGCGGAAAAGGGAATTTGATTCGACGTGTCGAGTCGATGCGAAAACTGGGATTGAAGCCGAAGAAGTTGCTTCCGTCATCACTGATGGAAGCGGATGAGGACGAAACGCTGTTATAGGTGCGGAATCTTCACTTTTGAATTCAGCAATGCTCCGATGAGTATCATCATCGCGAGAACCCCAACCCAACCAAATGAAATATTCAGCCCTAGCCAAACAAGCCATACGATCCACAATAAAATTGCCCCAAGCGGTGTCGGAACTCCCGTGAAGTGTTTCGCAACTTCTCCCGCGTCGGCGTTAATATTAAACTGGATCAGTCGGCGCAGACCGCTGATGACGTAATAGATCGAGACGATCGAGGCAACGACGAGGGATACTCCGCCCAGATGGGTATAGACGGATTGGAAGATAAAGAATGTCGGGACGAGGACGAAGCTGAGAAAATCGGCGAATGAGTCGAGTTGAATCCCAAATTCGTTGGAAAGACCGAATTTACGGGCGATTTTACCGTCGATGATGTCGAACGCTCCCCCCATCCATGCCAGAACAGCGGCAACCATAAAATGGTTTTGGGTGATAAAATAGGTGGCTAACAATCCGCAGGTAATATTTGCCATGGTAACCAAGTTAGCGAGATTGAAGTGACTGGTTGAGCGCCAAAGAAATTGCATAAAAGTCCTAATAAGGTATTATTTGATTGGAATTATAACCAAAGGATGAAAAGATAGCCTAATTGAAAAAGGTTATCATTATTAAGGATAGTGTAAGTTGATAATGTTTATCATTCTACAGCACTAAAATAAAACAAAAAAGGAAAGAGATGAAAAGAACAGTGATGATGAGTTTGATAGCAGTGGCTGCACTAAACGGTGCGAGTATCGAAGAGGCGTTTAAGTCAGGAAAAGTGAGCGGACAACTCCGCGGTGCATACGTAAGCCAAGACAATGCGGTAGACACCGATACCTATGGAACCTCACTCGGCGGTCAACTCAAATATGAGAGCGGTGAATGGAATAACCTCAAAGTAGGTGTAAGCGCGTATATCTCTCAAAAAATCGGCTTTGTTACAGGTGATGTCGATCAAGGAAAAGCGAATAATGACCTATTTGCTAATAACGCCAAATCATACGCTTATGTGGGTGAAGCGTATGTCGATTACAGTGCAAACGATTTTAGCCTCCGTGTAGGTCGTCAGCTCATCGATACTCCATTAGCCGATACCGATGATATTCGTATGCACCCTAACACCTTTGAAGCGGCAATCGCTACCTATAGCGGGTTCGATAAAACAACACTTGTCGCGGGTTACGTAAAACGGTTCGCAGGATACGATTCAGGGGATGATATTTCCGAGTTTAAAAGACTCGACGGTGTTGATAGTAAAGGTGCGGCAGTTCTCGGCGTCGTGAACGAGAGTATCGAAAACCTTGCCGTGCAAGGGTGGTATTACGGTATCGATAATATGGCTAATGTTGTCTATGCCGATGCTATCTATTCACTACCATTGAGTGAAAGCATGGGATTAGAACTCAGTGCTCAAGCGGCTAATTTCTCTGAAAAACAAACCAGCACGATAGACGGTACTGTATACGGAGTGGGTGCGGCATTAAATGTGGGTGCATTGACACTAGGCGCGGCATATAATAAAGCCTCCAATGATGATGGGAAAATTATTGTTAACGGCTTCGGCGGAGGTCCCTATTTTACCTCTATGGAAGAGTGGACGATTGATAGTATGGAAGATGCAAGAGCGTATCAGTTGAGTGCTGAACTGGATTTAGCCGATGCGGGAATCGAAGGGTTGAAACTCAGCGCCCTTTACGGCACTTTTAAAAGTGTACCGGCAGATGTGAAAGTGAAAGAGACCGATTTTATCGCCGCGTATGAAATCAGTGAAGCATTGATGGCTGAAATGAGCTATGCAATGATTAATGATGTAAACAACAATGCAAATGCAGGCACAGATGGCGGATATGACCGCTTGCTTGTCCGGTTGAGTTACAACTTCTAAGGATTATGATGAAAACGATGACGCTTCTTAGCGCATGTACCAAAGGGGGGATCGCTACCGTTGCCAAGATCAATGCTAGCGGCGCCCTCAAACAGAGGCTTATTTCGTTTGGGCTGATGAAAGGTGCTCAGATCACGATGCTCGAATGCGGGTTAACAAAAAGCACTTTTGAGGTTAAAATCGGAAGTGTTACGATTGCTTTGCGTCGTGAAGAGGCCGAATTGATCGAGGTATCCGATGTCCGATAAAAAAATTACCGTAGCCCTCGTCGGGCAGCCTAATGTGGGCAAAAGTATGTTGATTAACTCGATTGGAAATGCGCGGCTCCATGTCGGAAATTTTACGGGGGTGACGGTTGAAAAAACGATTGTTACGTTCGAACATGAGGGGCATGAGTTCAGTGTCGTCGATTTACCGGGGACGTATGCGTTTACCGACTATTCGATCGAAGAGAGGGTAACGCACGATTATTTGACGCAAGAGAACTATGATCTGATTATCAATGTTCTCGATTCGACCAATATGAAGAAAAATCTTCAGCTCACTGCTGAACTCATGACAATGAGCAAAAAGATCGTAATTGCTCTAAATATGTCAGATGAAGCGGACAAAGAGGGGATCGAGATCAATGCTCCGTATCTCTCCGCGTTGTTGGGGATTCCGTGTGTTCGTGTTTCGGCGGCGGCTAAAACGGGGCTTGACGAGCTGATGAGGGCAGTTATCACTGTGCATGAAACACCGTTTCAGGAACAAAAGCTGGTCTTTAGCGAAGCGGTGGAAGAAGAGATCAATATGATAGCGGACTATCTGAACCGACATAAGTTCAAAGCATCGATCAGCAACCGTAATATCGCGATTAATTTGCTCCAAAAAGAGAAAAAGACCTATCGGACACTGCATGACAATCCGATTTGGACGGAGTTGCAGCCGATGCTGATCGAGGCAGATCGTCACGTGTTATTGCATCACGATACGGATGATATGAAAGAGGCACTGGCAGAAGAGTATTTTTCCTATAACCGCGGGATTATAGCCGAAGCGGTCAAGGTCAAACCTAAAACACCTTTGAAAAAAACAACGACGGAGAAGATCGATAGCGTTTTGATCCATCCGATATTCGGTATCCCGATTTTTCTTTTTTTTATGTGGGGACTGTTTCAGCTCACGTTTGAGATCGGATCTATTCCGATGGATTGGATCGATGCGTTTTTCGGCTGGTTCGGTGAGAGGATCGGTTCGACAATCTCTAACGATGAGATTCGCTCTCTGATCGTCGATGGGGTGATTAGCGGCGTTGGGGCGGTGGTTCTTTTCGTCCCTAATATCGTCATTTTGTTTGTGGGGATCGCTCTGCTCGAATCGACGGGGTATATGTCGCGGGTCGCGTTTTTACTGGATGGGTTTTTCCATAAATTCGGACTTCACGGGCAGTCGTTTATCCCCCTCGTATCGGGATTCGGGTGTTCGATTCCCGCCTATATGTCGGCGAGGATTTTGAAAAATGACCGTGATCGTCTTTTGACCCTTTTTGTCATCGGGTTTATGAGTTGCGGTGCGAGGCTTCCTGTGTATGTTCTCTTTACAGGAGCATTTTTCGGTCCCGAGATGGCGGGGAATGTGTTGTTCGGTATCTATATCCTCGGTGCTATGATCGGTCTTGTTGCGGCAAAAGTGCTCAAAATGACCGCTTTCAAAGGTGCCGATGAGCCGTTTGTCATGGAGATGCCCAAATATCGTCTCCCCTCTGTGAAGCTGATTTGGCACACCGTGGTGACCAAAACGATGATGTATTTGAAAAAAGCGGGAACGTTTATCGCCGCCGCATCGTTGCTCGTGTGGTTTCTCAGTACGTACCCGAAAGACGCTTCTCTCGATGCCCTTTACGGTGCGAAAATGGAATCAGCGGTATCGGAAGATGCAAAAAAAGGGCTTGAAAATCAGCTCGCCGAGGCGCAGTTGGAACAGAGCTTTTTGGGACATATCGGTCATGCGATAGAGCCGGCGTTTGCACCGCTCGGATTTGATTGGAAAATGGCGGTCGCTCTTCAAACAGGACTTGCCGCCAAAGAGGTCGTTGTCTCGACGATGGGGGTTTTATACTCACTCGGAAGCGATGCGACGGAAGAGGATCACTCTCTGATCTCTACAATCAGCTCTCAGATTCCGTTTGCGTCGGCGGTGGCGTTTGTCATCGTTATCATGACCTATTTGCCGTGTTTGGCGGCATCTGTTGTCTTTACCCGTGAGGCGGGAGGGATCAAATATTTCGGATACCTGTTTGTATTTACGACGATTGTCGCCTATTCTCTCGCATTCGTCGCATATCATGTGACGTTGTGGCTGAGTTAGGAAATCATTAACTACTCTTTGTTACAATGCTTACATGAGTAAAATATTAATGATAGAAGATGATCTCGAACTGGCCGAGATCCTCACCGAATTTTTAGAACAGTATGAATTTAAAGTGACGACGGAAGACGATCCGTTCAAAGCGCTCAGTATCCTCAAATTAGAGCAGTTTGATGCGGTGATCCTCGATTTGACATTACCGGGGATGGATGGGCTGGAAGTGTGCGAAGCGATTCGTGCGCGTCAAAACATCCCGATCATCATCTCCTCGGCACGTTCGGATGTCACTGACAAGATCAACGCCCTCGAACTCGGAGCCGATGATTACCTCCCAAAACCCTACGATCCGCGAGAACTGGTCTCTCGTATCCACTCCGTTTTGCGCCGATATGACGCCGCTTCGGTTGCCGCCTCCGAGAGTGCGTGTGATTTTAAACTCAATGAATCCGCGATGCAGATCAGCTATAAAAATCGCCCTTTGGAACTTACCAATGCCGAGTACGGGATTTTGGCACACATGGTTAAAAAGCAGGGGATGGTCGTTTCGCGCGAAGATTTGATCCACAATGTTTCGGCGATCAATGAGGACTCATCGAATAAAAGTATCGACGTGATGATGGGGCGTATCCGCAATAAGCTCGGAGATAAAGCCCTGATCGAATCGATCCGCGGTATCGGGTATAAACTCCTCAAATAATGGTTAAAAATAATGCTGTTTTAGCCACCGTCGTATTTGCCCTCGTCGTTTCGGTGAGCAGTGTGAGCTATACGTTCTATCAGCTCTATCAAACCAATCGTGCCAAACATATCGATAATGTTTTTACCAAGCACTCTCTCATCAGTCAAATCTATCATACCTATATCATCAAGCAAATCTCCCAGCCGATATTTGAAGCCAATCTCGCTTTTTATGATTTGGAAGAGATCTATGATGAAGCGGTCTATGAAACGATCATTCGTCAGGGAAAAGTGCTCAAGAGTGATGGGAATACGGATGAGATGATGGCACAATATTCTCTCACGGATGCCTCTTTGGAAATGCACGCTCCGCAACAGATCATTACCTCTATGATTGAATACCAAGGGCATATCTACTTTTGGGTCGAATCATCGCGTCATAATGTCCTCCTGATGGATCGTGTGCTGGAGCCGTATCGCCCCGTGAATCTGATGTCGGCATACGTGACATTGATGAGTGTTTTGATCATCTCATTTGCATTGATCATTTATCGCTTACGCCCCCTGCGCCGATTGCGTAAACAGATCGCCCGCTTCGGAGAAGGGGATATGGGGGTTCGATTCCGCATCGACGGAAGCGATGAGATAGCACTGATCGCCAACGAGCTTGATTCGACTCAAAATAAAATCCGTTCGCTTATCGAATCACGCACCCTATTTTTGCGCAATATTATGCATGAACTCAAAACGCCGATTGCCAAAGGGCGGATTGTTGCAACGATGCTGGGTGATGAGAAACAGCGCGGGCGCTTTGAGGGGATATTTGAACGTCTTGAATCCCTGATCGGCGAGTTTGCCCTGATCGAAGAGATCGCTTCGGGGAATCAGCACCATGAGAAAAGTGAGTATCGTCTCATCGATATTATCGACGGTGCAATCGATATGGCGATGGTGGAATACGATGCGGTGGATCGCGATATTGAAGCGGCGATCAAAGTCGAAGTCGATTATCGTCTCTTTGTCACGGCGGTCAAAAACCTGATCGATAATGCGATCAAATATTCGCCTGAGAAAAAGATGAAGATTTGGATGGAAGAGGGGGAGATTATTTTTGCCAATGTGGGTGAACCGCTCAAAAACTCTCTGAGCTACTACATCGAACCTTTCACCAAAGAGCGTCCGACCAAAGACAGTTTCGGGTTGGGGCTTTATATCGTCGATGCGATTTTGAAAGAGCACGATTATGTCTTGGCGTATGAGCGGCGGGAGAATACCAACTGCTTTATTTGCGTTCCGGTAAAAACCAAAAGGAAATAGATGAAAAAGATTTTGATTACCAATGATGACGGCTATGAGTCAGAGGGTCTGTTAGCCCTGATCGAAGCGCTTGAGGGGTTGGGACAGATCACCGTCGTCGCTCCCTCTACGGAGAAATCGGCATGTGGCCATTCGCTGACATTGACGCGCCCTTTGAGTTTTATCTGTGTCGGAGACGATTTTTATAAACTTGATGACGGAACGCCGAGCGATTGCGTCTATCTTGCGCTTCATTCGATGTTTGAGGATTCTAAACCCGATTTGTTGATCAGCGGGATCAATAAAGGTTCCAACATGGGGGAAGACATCACCTATTCGGGGACGGCAGCGGCGGCGATGGAGGCGGTGTTACACGATGTCCCTGCTATCGCGATCTCGCAAGTGATGGATTTTACGCAGCCCGTCGGTGATTTCACCTTGGCGAAAAAGGCGATCCGACATCTGGCAGAGAAAGTTTTGGGCGGAAGTTTCCCTCTGAAAGAGCGGGAATTTTTGAACGTCAATATCCCTCACGATGTCGAGGAGTTGGAGTTTTCGGTCACTTATGCGGGGCATCGCTATTATGCCAATGATGCCCACCTCCACCGTAACCCTCGCGGGATGGAGTACTACTGGCTAGGGCTTCATCCTCTGGAGTTTAAACCCAGAGAAAATCGCAAAGCTTTGTGTGATTTTGAAGCGATTGAGGCAGGGAAAGTATCATTGACTCCGATCAAACTCGATATGAGTGCCTATAAATCGATGGAGCAATTACGGGAGTGGCTTTGAGAAACGTTCGGACAAAACTGGTTTTCGGTGAAGAGTGCTTTGAGAAATACAGCAATGCTAAAATCCTTCTCCTCGGTGTCGGCGGAGTGGGGAGCTTTTGTTTGGATTGTCTCTACCGCTCAGGAGTACGTCACATCACGATCATCGATTTTGACCGCTACGATGTGAGCAACCAAAACCGCCAGATGCACTCAGAATCTCATGAGGGAGAACTGAAAGTCGAAGCCCTCAAAACCCACTATCCTGAAGTGATAGCTATCGCCGAAAAGATCACCCCCGAATGGGTCGAAGCGTTCGATTTTGATCCGTATGATCTGATCCTAGACGCTATCGATGATATGCGTGCCAAACTCGCTTTAATCCAAAAATGCTACCCCAAACTCATCTCCTCCGTGGGTTCGGCGAAACGGCTTGATCCGACGAAGATCGAAGTGCGCTCCATTTGGAAAACCGAGGGCGATCCGTTTGCCTCCAAAATCCGTAATGAACTTCGCAAGCGAAAATTCAAAGGCGATTTCAGTTGTATCTGCTCCTCCGAACTCCCCCGTATCAAAGAAAAAGGGAGTTTTGTCGGGGTTACGGGAGCGTTCGGTTTAGCGATGTGTTCGCTGGCACTGCGGAGAATAGGAAATAGCAATTAAATCTTTGAATGGATATAAAAGGTAGCACGATAAGCTGACATAGGGTGAGCCAAAAGATTCCCTTGTGCTTCAGCACATCCGTGTTGCGAGAGCAATTCAAGGATTTGATGATGCTCTACCCCTTTGGCGATACTTT
>NZ_DASUIQ010000096.1:0-6685 GCF_036279695.1 Sulfuricurvum sp. | reverse complement strand
TTGAATTAATTTTAAATTCTGAAAAATATATTGAAAATGGAATTGTCTCTGATTTGGTAGGCAAAGGCAATCACACTTATGGAGATAAAGACATCCCATATGAACTGGAACAGAGAATTTTAACTTATGAAGGAGACCTGATTGATAAAAGCACCTATTATAGAGATTTACAAGAATATGATATTTCATCCCACGATTTGCGTTTTACCTATGCCAGAGACACTTATGAAGAGAAAATTTCGCAAGGACTTTCAGAGCAAGAAGCAAAATTTTTTGTCAGTGAAGAGTTGAACCATAAGCGAGAGAGCATAACAGATTATTATTTATCTAGAACTTGATTTTTCAAGTTTTTGGGACTTTTATATTATCTCTATATATCTATCTTAATTCTATTTATTCTCCACCTTTTTTTGCCTCGTTCTATCAGCACAGATTTAAAGTCAAACAAACTTACAGATACTTTTTTATTGTTAAAGGCAAAAAGTTCTTATACTCAGTCAAGTTCCAAGTATCAGAAAATCTCTTTGAAATCCTTCCAGTGCTGATAGAACTTGCCCTATTCCACATCAGGAAATAAAAATTCTATCAGCGATAGAGCAGTTTGTGCTTGAACTTCAAACTGCGTAGTCATATATGTCGGGACGGGGCCATTATCCAAACTTCAAATTTCTTTTCATACTACACTTGCTGGTCTAAGTCCCCTCTATGAAACGTCAAACAACCACACCGGGCATACCTTAGGAGAATCGTTCCGCATTCCTTCCTCACTCCTATCAAGTCAGTCTCTTATCTTCCTACACCATAATAATTAAAAAATTATCTTAGGCTTGAGAAGCACCGTATTTTCCAATACGGGAGGATTTTTACTGGTTTCTTGGCGAGAGACACTTAACAATAAAACCGATTAAAATGAAACAAACCCTAAAATAGAGGGAAGTTTGTTTCTCTCTCGCACCACTTCTAAAAATCTTCAAAAAAAGCTATTTTTCAACCTGAAGCACATCAGGATTTTTTATAGTTTAGAAAGTATAGATCCATTTTTAAAAAAAATCCTGTGAGTGGAAATAATTATGTAAAAGATTAAAATTTTAGAGTTCTCACAGGCAAAATAATCTATAATTTTCTAAGTCTAAATTAAGCGTAGAATTGACAACTTTAAGGTTTGTCTAATTTTATGGAATTTCGGAAAGTCCGTGGTTTATGGGATGTCTTTAATTTTAGGAACCTATCCCCCCCCCGCCACCATCTTTCTTAAAATTTCCCCCAATTTAATTTCATAAAATAAAATTGTTTTAGTAACATTTTTATATTCATTGTTGTGATATAATCATCCAATAGCCGTTCCTAAAGGAATACAGATGGATATGGTATTAGCACTTGTAGTATTGCCGATTTTGGCAGCATTCTTATTACTGATACTCCCTGATCGAAGGGCTCAATACACCGTTGCCGTAGCGGTTTTATTCATCCTCAGCGTTGTCTCTTTTTCCCTTTTTAATGCCGTTGAGATGTTGACGTTTCACCTTTCTCATACGATAAAAGGTGCGATTGTTGCCGCGGATGTCGTGCTGCTTCTTTTCTTTTTTTATCAAGGTAAGCTCTTTAACCATCCCAAAGTGATGGCGCTTGCAGCTGTACAGTTAGTATTGTATGGATACATCGAATCTATTGCCCCTGAAGCGGGATCGGCTGAGATTGTGGTGGATAGCCTCTCGAAGTTTATGTTTTTGATTATCAACGGGGTAGGGGGAATCATCGTCCTCTATTCGGTGAAATATATGGAGGATGAGCCGACCTCTCCTCTCAAAAAGCGTCTTTTCGTCGGTGGATTGCTGGTGTTTCTCTCGGTGATGAATTTGATCGTTATCGCCAATTCGATTCTCCTCTTTTTCTTCCTTTTCGAAATGACGACTCTCGCCTCGTATCTGCTGATCGCTTTTAGAAATGATGAGGTGAGTCGTGCCAATGCCCTCAAAGCCCTCTGGATGAATCAGATCGGGGGGGTGGTGATTTTACTCGGTGCATTGGTCGCGATCATCGGGTTTAAGAGCGTGATGTTTGATACATTATTGCAAAATTCGGGGGGGATGGTGTTGTTCGCTATCGCACTCCTCTCGATGGCGGCGCTCGTCAAGGGGGCTTCGATCCCGTTCGAGGGGTGGTTACTGGGGGCAATGGTGGCACCCACACCCGTGAGCGCGATGCTCCATTCGGCGGCGATGGTTAAAATCGCCCCCTATCTGATCCTAAAGCTTGCCCCTGCGTTAGCGATGAGCATTGTTGGGGGGTTGATCTCGATCATCGGGGCGTTGGTGTTCGTGAGCGCTTCGTATCTGGCACTCTCACGCTCGGTGCTCAAAGAGATTTTGGGATACTCCACCGTGGCGTTGTTGGGGCTGATGATGGCGTTGGCGGCTATCGGAACACAGGAAAGTATGAACCTCGCCATGGCATTGATGCTCTTTCATGCCCTTTCCAAAGCGTTGCTGTTTCTCTCGGCAGGGGTGTTGGAGCGTCTTCATCACGCCAAAGATATTGAGGATATGAAAGGGATGGTGACCCGTTCGCCCAAAACCGTGGGTTTTATCCTCTTTGGGTTTGTCTCGTTGACCCTCCCGCCGTTTGGTTTGTTTATGGGGAAACTCTTTGCGATTAGCTCTATCGCCTCACTGCTCAAAGAGCACCCCTCCAATTTGATCATCCTCCTCTCCTTGATCGTCGGAAGTGCATTGATGGTGTTGCTCTATTTTAAAGTGGCGTCGGCACTTCTCTCTGCCCCTTGCGATGTTGAAGCTTCCGAGACAATTGCGATTCCGAGTGGTTTTAATGTGCCGTTGGTGTTGCTGAGTTTTTTTATTGTGATCGGGGCGCTTGGCTACATTATGATGCAACACAATATCTTCGTCGTACTGTTGGCATTACCGATGCTCTTTGTGTTTGCCCTCCCATCCCTGATTCGTCGGATGGATCGGTATGATCGCTCACAACCGTATCATTGCGGTGAAAAAGAGCCGTTTGATGCGGCGTTAGTTTATTATGAACCCTCTAACAAAGTCCAGTTGCTTCTCTATTGGGGTTTTGGAATTCTCTTTGTCGCCGTAGCGATAGTAGGAGCATTGTCATGATTTGGGTATGGATAGCTTTGGCTCCGATTTTAGGAGGATTGGTCTATGGGGGAGAGCGGATATTGCGAGCTCGGATGCAGCGGCGTCAGGGACCTCCGATCTTACAACCGTTTTACGATATGTTTAAACTCCTCGATAAGCGGACGCTGATCGTCCACGCTCCTCATGCTCTCCTTGCAGTTGCCCACTTCTTTGTTTTATGGTTTACTATTGCGGCGATCTTTTTGGGATGGAATCTCCTCTATATCATTTTTCTCCACCTCTTTGCTCAACTGCTCCTCATTTTAGCGGGATACAGCGTTCGCTCCGTCTATTCGCATATCGGATCAAACCGTGAACTGCTGATGGTGGTGGCGTATGAGCCGATACTGATTTTGGTGGCGGTGGGATTGTATCTGGTGAGCGGAAGTTTCGAGGTTTCACAGATCCTCAAAGCTGGCGGCTACCTGACGCAGTTACCGTTGTTGTTTGCCGCATTGCTGATGATTGTCCCGATCAAAGTAAAAAAATCCCCCTTTGATGTCGGTGAAGCCCATCAGGAGATTGTCGGCGGGGTCGAGATCGAGTACAGCGGAGTGTTTTACGAGTTTTTGTATATGTCGCGGTTTCTCGAATATATCTTTATCTACAGTTTTATTTACCTCTTCGGTGGGGAGTCCCATTGGCTTGGGGCAGTATTGGTTGCGGGGGTCTTTTTGCTCGTTAATCTCGTCGATAATGCGACTGCCCGTGTGAGACCTGCGCAGATGGTGAAAATCATCTACACCGTCGCTATGGCTCTGGCGGTACTCAATTTCGCGGGGGTGCTCCTATGAAATTTTTTAGCTCCTTTAGGAAAAAATCACCGTGGGTATTGCACTACAATGCGGGGAGCTGTAACGGCTGTGACATCGAAATCCTCGCCTCCCTCGCCCCCAAATACGATCTGGAACGTTTCGGGGTGATCAATACGGGTAATCCGAAGCAGTCCGATATTTTCCTCGTGACGGGGCCGGTGACCTATCGTTCCCGTGAGCGTCTCGTCGAGCTCTACTCCCAAATCCCCGAACCCAAAGTGGTCGTGGCGGTTGGATCGTGCACGGCGACGGGTGGGGTGTTTCGGGGGATGTACAACGTCGAAGACGGGATCGATCGTTATATCCCCGTCGATGTCTATGTCCCCGGATGTGCCGCATCGCCGCAGCTTATTATCGATGCGATAGTTAAAGCTCTGGAAGTGCTCGAAGCGAAAAGCAAAGAGATCGAAAAACCGTTTAAACTCTTCGGTGCAATAGAGACGATACATAATAAACTCAGCCGCCTCAATATGGCAACAAAGGTGGAACCTCATGCGAAAGATTGAAACGACACTCACGACGCTCTTAAGCGACATCGGAGCGTTTTACGAAGCAAAAAAATGGCATTTTTTGAGTGTCAACGGGATCGATTTGGGGGATGGGAAAATTGAGCTTCAATGGATTTTTTCCCAATACGGGGTGAAAGATGAGATTGTCATCTATTATGCTCTGAGCGATTACGAAACTCCCGTTCCCTCGATTGTCACTCTGATCCCCTCCGCATTTATGGGGGAGAGGGAAATCGTTGATATGTTCGGGCTTAAAGTGGAAGGTGCGGAGAGAGGGCTTTATCTCGATGAGGATTCATTGCCGCATCCGCTTCGGGGGGAATCATGAAAAAAACGATCCAAATCCCTTTGGGGTCACAGCATATCTCTTTGTTGGAGCCGATACGGTTTAAATTCGAGTGTGAGAATGAGAAGATCATCGGGGTCGATGCCGATGTCGGATTTGTCCATCGCGGGGTGGAGCTGGCATGTACCCGCAGTTTCGAGTTCAAACAGGTGGGGTATGTCGTCGCCCGTGTCTGCGGTCTCTGCGCTATCACCCACTCCCTCTCCTATACTCTCGCCGCCGAGAAGCTGTTGGGATACGTCGCCAATGATCGGATTAAATATCTGCGGATGCTCATGGTGGAGTTAGACCGTATCCACTCACACATGCTCTGTCTCGCCCATACGGCGGAGAATGCAGGATTTGAAGCTCTCTTTATGCAGATTATGGGGGATCGGGAACTGATCATGGACGTTCAAGAAGCGATCAGCGGGAACCGTGTCCAGTTTGATTATATCTCCATCGGCGGGGTGAACCGTGATCTGACCCCTGAACTGGTGGCATTGATCCATAAAAACCTCGGATTGTTGTCGGAGAAAATTGATGAACTGATCGGATTGTTTGATAACAACTGGTCACTCTCGCTCAAATACAAAGGGGTAGGGGTGCTGAGTCTGGAAGATGCGTATACCTACAATGCGCTGGGACCGTTGGCGCGTGCGGCAGGATTGGCAACTGATGTTCGCGCCGAAACGAGTGATTTTCCGTATGAGGACATAGGATACAAGATGATTCTTGAATCTACGGGGGATATTTATGCTCGTAATTTTGTCCGTTTACGGGAGATTGTGAACTCGATAGAAATGTGCCAAAATATCGTGAATAACCTCCCAGTAGGAGAGATTCAGGAGAAGGCAAAAGGGAAACCAAACGGCGAAGCGGTGGTTCGCGTCGAAGCGCCGCGCGGGGAGCTTTTTTATCTGGTGCGGGGGAGCGGTCAGAATATGCTGGATCGTGTTCGGATCAAAACTCCGACCTTTTCGGCGATTCCGGCGATGATGGAGGTGTTTAAAGGAAGCGAGTATGCCGATGCCCCTGCCATCCTCGCCTCGTTCGATCCGTGTATGTCGTGTACGGCGAAATAGGAGGCTCAGATGTTTAAATCGATGATCGAGGCATTTTTGAACCTTTTTAGACCGATCCGAACGCACCAATATCCCGCCGAAGAGATTGTTTTACCGAGCGGGTATCGGGGGTTGATCGAATACGGGATAGATGCGTGTATCTTTTGTGATAAATGCGAGAAGGTGTGTCCTCCGGGAGCGATCCTCTTTTTTCAGAATGAAGATGGGACGAAAACGTATCGCTATAACCCGTGGCTCTGCATCTACTGCGGCGAATGTGTCCGTGCCTGCCCGAAACCGCAAGAGGCGTTGTGGCAAAGCGAGACAAAACAACTCAGTGCGCTAAAAGAAGAGGGGGCGAATGAGGGGTGGTTCGTCTGGGAAGAGGCATGCAAACAAAGCCGTGAGGCGTACGCGGCCGCGAAAAAATCGGCTAAAATTCAAAACAAGAGTGAGGAGTAACGTATGCGCATTGTTATCGTAGGAGGCGGGATCGCCGCTGTGTATATTGCCAATACCCTTATGGAGAGTGCTCCTGAGTCTGAGATACTCATTGTCTCTGATGAAAAACACCCTCCGTATGATCGTATCCATCTGTGTAAGTTGGTAGAAGACTGCACATGTGTTGATTCGATTGAGCTGGAACTGCACCCGAAAGTGAAACTGGAACTGGATCAAAAAATCATCTCGATTGATCCCGCTCAAAAACGGGTTTTCAGTGAACATGCCGCATTTCACTATGATAAACTGATCATTGCGACGGGTTCGGTTCCTAAATCGCTGTTTGATATTTCACACATCGAGAATGCGGCAACTTTCCGTTCTC
>NZ_DASUIQ010000095.1:0-18115 GCF_036279695.1 Sulfuricurvum sp. | reverse complement strand
TCGATGGTGACCGAGACCATAATAGGCAAAGTTGTCCCACGCTCTTTATTCGCCGCTTCGCAGGCGTGGAGTGCCGCTTTGATTTGGAGCGGATCTTGGCAGGTCTCTAAGAGGAAAATATCGCATCCGCCGTCGATGAGTCCCAAACAACACTCCAAATAACCCGCATACATCTCATCGTAGTGAATGTGTCCGAGTGAGGGGAGTTTTGTTCCCGGTCCGATAGAACCGAGGACAAATCGGGGATGTTCAGGGGTGGAAAACTTTTCGCACTCTGTCTTACAAACTGCCGCACCTGCACGCGAAAGTTCATACGCGCGATGTCCGATCCCGTATTCATCGAGTACCCAGCTAAACGCACCGAAGGTATTGGTGGTGATAAGATCGGCACCTGCGGTGAGGTAAGCGTGAAAAATATCGCTCATGACCGCTGGAGCGGTGACGTTGAGAAGTTCGTTACATCCCTCCAAACCTTCCCACGCGCTTTGCGGAATTTTATCGGCACGCTCTTGAAGTTGCGTTCCCATGGCGCCGTCAATGATGAGGGGGCGGCGGGAGATGGTTTCAAGAAGCGTTTGTTTGAGGGACATAGCAGAGACCTTGTGGTGTAAATAGTGTTACGATTTTATCTAAAAGGAGCATAAGTACTTCTAAGTATGAAAATATAATTCTTTGGATACACTCATAAACATGAAAAAACTTTTTTTATTTTTACTGATTGTTAGTGTTTCGGTGTGGGCGAAAGAGCCGATAACCCTCCAACTTCCATGGCTCCATCAGTTTCAATTTGCGGGCTATTATGCCGCAAAAGAGAAAGGGTATTACTCCGATGCGGGGCTGGATGTCACCTTCTTGGAAGCGAATAAAAAAGACTCTCCCGTTAAAAGTGTTTTGGCAAAAAAAGCACAATACGGGGTGGGACACTCCTCGCTGCTCGTCAACTATATCAACGGTGATCCTATAGTGCTAATGGCCGCTATCTATCAATCTTCCCCAATGGTGTTGTTAACCCGCAAGGATGCGAATATTCATGGCGCGAAAGAGTTAAAAAACAAACGGGTAATGCTAACCAACGACATGGTGCAATGGGCTGAAATACAGGCGATGCTCAGAAGTGTCGGTTTGAGCACGAAAGATATGAAAGTACAACCCCATTCGTATGATCCGATGTCGTTAGCGCGCGGTGAAACCGATGCGATGGTTGCGTATGCTTCAAATGAGCCGTTTACACTCTCACAATCGGGGATAGAAACGGCACTGATTGATCCCAAAGAGTATGGTTTTGATTACTACAGCGACTTTTTATTTACCACAAAAGGCGAAATTGCGGCTCATCCCGAGCGTGCAAAGGCGTTTCATGATGCCTCATTGCGTGGGTGGCTTTGGGCATTCGATCATATCGAAGAGACGGCGGCACTGATTTATCGCGATTACAATCCTCAGCATAAATCACTCGAAGCGCTTATTTACGAGGGGAAAGTACTCAAAGAGCGTGCATTTAGAGCAAATACACCATTTGGTTCCATTGATCCGGTACGATTGGAGATGATCGCTCAGGGGTATCGTCTGATGGGGGTCGTTAAATCGATTCCGCCGTTTGAACCGTTGCTCTATAAGCATGACGGGCTACAGTTAAGTATGCAGGAAAAAGAGTGGTTAAAAGCCCATCCGGTGATCCGTGTCGGTATCGATCACGATTGGGCTCCTATCGAATCGGTGGATGAAAAGGGGAAACACACGGGGATCAGTGCGTCGTATTTGCATCTTCTTGAAAAACGGCTCGGTATCCGTTTTGAGATCGATTATACTCGTGAACATTGGAGCGATTCGATTTATGCCGTTAAACACAAAGAACTCGATATGCTCTCTGCCGCTGCGATTACCGATAGTCGGCGGGAGAGTTTGGTCTTTAGTCGCCCTTATCTAAAACAAACGATGGTTATCGTTACCAACTCCAGAGTCGGATACGTCAACGACTTGAACGATCTTCGCGGGAAAAAAGTGGCGATTGTCCGCTCGTATGCGAGTGAGGAGTTTTTGCGTACAAACTATCCGAATATTATCCCCGTATTAACCGATACATCGCTTGAAGCACTGCAAAAAGTCTCTTCGGGTGAGGTATACGGGTGTGTTGAGGGGTTGAGTGTTGTTAGCTATTTGATGGAGCGCCATAATCTAAAGAATATCAAAGTTGCAGGTGAGACTCCGCTTCGCTATGACGTCGCGTTTGCTTTTCGGAATGACTGGGGAATTATGGCCACTATTACCGATAAAGTGTTTGCTTCTATCACCCCTGCCGAATACGAAGAGATACACGGAAGAGCGCTTGTCAATCCAAATGAAAAACCGGTTGACTATCGTGTGGTGTGGGGGATAGTCGGATTTTTAGTCTTTTTATTTTTGTTGGTCACTTATAAAAATCGTCGCCTTGACGTATTGGTACGTCAACGGACAACGGAGCTTCAGACGTTTAATGAACGGCTTCAGGATGAGATTGAAAAGGCGGTTGAAAACAATCGCAAGCAGGAAAAGTTGTTGATGCAGCAGGCTAAAATGGCGGAGATCGGCTCGATGCTCGAATCGATCGCTCACCAATGGCGTCAGCCGCTTAATATTCTCGGTCTTTCGATGACACGGCTCAATCTCAGTTGTGCGATAGAGGGGAAAAGCGAATCGGCAAAAGTGATTGAGATTGCCGAAGCGCAAATCGAATATATGTCGCAGACGATCGATGATTTCCGGAATTTTTTCAAACAAGACCGTAGTCAGGTTTTGGTGAATATTAATGCATTGGTCAATGAAGTAGAGGCATTACTAGGTCCGTTGCTGGTGCGAAAAAAAATCAGTGTCACGCGGGACATAGACCCCACTATCGAGGTTTTGGTCTATCCGAATGAGCTCAAGCAGGTTCTTATAAATCTCGTCAATAACGCCCGTGAAGCGATTGAACACCATCGCGGGAGGGAGCGGCTCATTCGTATACGATGTATCAGTGATGAGCATTACTATACTATCGCGGTTGAAGATACGGGGGGCGGGATCGCTGCATCAATCATCGATAAAATATTTGACCCCTATTTTACGACCAAATTTGAATCCCAAGGGACAGGGATCGGATTGTACATGGCTAAAACGATTATTGAAAAACACTTTTTAGGAAAGCTGAGTGTTTACAATACCTCTAAGGGTGCCTGTTTTGAAATCCGCCTTAATCGAGAGCGCAGAGCGGATTCAAACATACCGCTTCAAAGCGATGGAACCCCTCCTCGTATCGATAGTTGAGGGTGAAATTATGGGCATCCAAAATAGATTTAATGATATAAAGCCCTAATCCGAAACTGTTTTGATTTTCATGCTGATGTAAAAACGGCTCACTTAGACTTTGTAACGTGCATCCGCTCGGCCACGCCTCTCCTCGGTTGGAAAAGACGATGCACTCTTTGGTTTGAGAGACATACACTTTCCCCTCTGAACTGTATTTGATGGCATTGTCGATAAGATTTTTGAAAACGGTGACCATCACTTCGCAATCGGCAACGATGGGGGTGCCGTCTATGGATAGCTCGATAGCTTCATCGCGTAGAAAAAGCAACCCTTTTGCCCGCTCAAGAAGAGCCTTTGGATCGCATGTTTGCAGATGAGGGGCGAGTGACCCCGAGGTGATCTGTTCCAATCGAACCAACTCGGCGATCAAATGTTCCATCCGAAAAAATGCCCGCTCCAAAATTGATTTTTCTTCAGACTTTTTGATAAACGGCAACGAAAGCTTACCCACGGTGATCGGAGTTTTAAGTTCGTGCATAATGTTGCGTAAGAAGAGTTTTCGCGCTTCTAGGAGAGCTTGATTTTTCTCCATTGCACTGTCCAGTGCACGAGAAACGAGAGATATTTCATCCTTTTTTCGGCTCTGTATAGGGGTATAAACTCCCTCGCTACCGTATCGGGTTATCGCCTGAGTGATCGTTTTGAGCGGGAAAAGGGTTTTGATGATCAGCCAATAGAGTAACACCAGTGCAACGGAGAGGGAGACAAAAAGGATGTCCGGCCAAAGGGGTGCTTTTGCGACATCGGCTTTGATCACCAACAGAGGCGGAGTCGCTTTGGTGAGGTAGATGTAGAGGTGGTTATCATCTTTTAAAATTTGAATACGCCCCTCGCGCATGGAATCTTTGATCTCTTCGGGATAGCGCGTCGGGATCACCTCAAATGCGTTTCGGAGCGTTTGGATCAGCGCCGGATGGGGTTCGGCAATGCTATATCCGTGCTCTTGTAAAAAAGTGCGTCGCAACGGCAACTCCAGCGGAACGCTCTGTCGCAGAACCAAGAGGAGATCTCCCCCCTCTTTTTCGAGGCGATCGGTCTGCTCTTGGATGAGTTTTTGATGGATTGCGAAAAAACCGATCCACATGGCGACAAATGTGACCAGAAAAAAGAGGGTGATGCGAAGAAATATACTCTGGAACATGATTTATCCTGAAAAGCGGTAGCCGCTTCCCCGTATGGAGTGGATAAAACGGGGATTTTTAGGGTCTTTTTCAATTTTTTGACGGAGGCGGCTGATGATGACATCGATGGTTCGCGTTGAACTCTCCCATGAGATCGCCTCTGAATTATTGGAGAGAAAGTCGCGGCTAAGGGTTTGATTCGGATGGAGAATAAAAAGAGAGAGTATCTCGTACTCGGCACGGGTGAGAGAGAGCAATTCACCGTTATAAAGGATGGTTTGTTCCTCTTCATTCAAAACGAAAGGTTTGTTTTTTTTCTCCATACTCGGACGATAGCGGCGGAGTACACTTTTGATCCGTGCGATCAGCTCACGCGGTTCGTACGGTTTTGGGAGATAATCATCCGCTCCGTATTCCAGTGCGATTACCTTGTCGTTGATGTCACTTCGGGCACTGGAGATGAGGATGGGGATGTCGGTTTTTTGACGGATCATCTGGCACAGTTGCAATCCGTCCATCTGAGGCAATGTCAAATCCAAAATGATCAAATCAAAATGGTCGGTATCGAGGAGATTTAATCCGGCGGATGGAGTTGAAACGGCATTGAGCGCTATTCCGTAGTTTCTGAGGTAGTTGACCAGCAGGGTTGTTATATCGGGGTCGTCTTCGACCATCAGAGCTTGAAGCATCGGGAGTCCTATCGTGAGGTATTATCCTGAAAGTATGACGTAATGAATGTTAACGGAAGGGAAAGAGGAAGATTATTGCTCACTGTGAGCAAAAAAGGGTGTTAGTCAACCATCCAGCTGGCGCGTTTGGATCGACGTAGTTTTTTAACCAACGTTTTTTCAAGCGGGGTCATTTTTTCCATTTTGGTCTCCTTTGTTTGATCTATAAACGGTAGTCTATCGGTGAATCGTTACGGAACGGTAACTTAAAGTCTCAAGGCAGAACGCTTTTTTCAACACCCTAACAGCGCAGAGGGGAGATAATCACCCCAAAAAGAAGAAAAAATATGGAAAAAGCACTTTTGGGCGGCGGATGTTTTTGGTGTATTGAAGCGGTGTATAACCGTGTGGTGGGGGTACAAAGTGCCATCAGCGGCTATGCGGGGGGTGCGCGTAAAAATCCCAGTTATGAGCAGGTGTGCAGCGGTGCTACGGGGCATGCGGAGGTGGTGGAGATCACGTATGATCCTTCTATGATTACGTATGAGGAAATTTTGGAGATTTTTTGGGTAATCCATGACCCCACCACGTTGAATGCCCAAGGGGCCGATCGGGGGACGCAATACCGCTCCGTTATTTATTACTACGATGAGGTTCAAAAAGCCAAAGCTCTATCCTCGATTGCTGAGGTACAAAAACAGTGGAATGATCCTATCGTCACGGAGCTATCACCTGCGCCTGAGTTTTATCCGGCAGAGCTATATCATCAAAACTATTACAGTGAACATCCGACGCAAGGATATTGCCATGTCGTGATTGGACCGAAAATTGAAAAATTTGTGAGAAAATTTGGAGATAAAGTAAAAAGAGGTTAAGTCGAAGTGGCTCTCCCAGATACCTGCGGCACAAAACATGAACGGGTGTGCTGCTGTATTCCTACCCTGACACGTTGTCCGTCCATACCCTTGCACAGGTCTAGAAGAGTTGGCCGAATTATAGCCGTTTAAACCTACAAATGCAAGACATACTGCTATAATAAATCTATGATTTATCTCATCACCGCACTCGATGCCGAAGCGAGAGCTTTGGTCGATTACTACCATCTCAAACGGGACACCTCGCTCCCTTATACCCTCTATACAAATGAGCAGATGGTACTGCTCGTGAGCGGTATGGGCAAATCCAATGCCCTGATGGCGGTGAGTGCGTTGCTCGGATGGCGGATTCCAAATCTTGAAGATTGTATGATCAATATCGGGATTTGCGGCGCCCCGCTCACGTATGAGATCGGTGAAGCGCTTCTGATTCATCAAATACAGGATGGGGCTAGACGCTATTATCCCGATATTCTCTATACCCATTCATTACGCGAGTGTTCACTCAAATGTGTCGATGACGCACAAGTGATACTGCATGAATATCCTGTCGACATGGAAAGTTCTTCTATTCTTCAAGCGGCATCACGATTTTTTAAACTGCACCAAATGGCATTTATCAAGATTGTCTCCGATCACTTCACCCCCGAAACAGTAACCAAAGAGGGTGTAATCGAGTTAGTGCGATCCAATATACCCCGCTTGGATGAGGTGTGCACCGCTTTGGAAAAGGTGCAGTACATTGAACCGTTATTTAGTGAGCGCGAACAAAAAGAGATTGAACTCTTGAAAACCTATTTTACCAAGAGCCAAGCCTCTGCACTCGACGATGCGTTGATCTATTTTCGGCTCAAACATCCCCAAAGTGCGTTGTCAGTCCATCCGGATATTCCCGATTCCAAACGCGAAAGGAGCCGATTGCTTGAAGAACTCATCACACAACTCACCGCCTAAGCTCTATTCGCATCTCTATATTGAGCGGAGTATTTTAGAGCATCCGCAGACTCAGATGATCCGTGCCAAATTCGGCGATTCGCAGGTGATTGTGATCGATCACTACAAAGAGGTGTTTAACCGCCCCTCTCAGAGTTTCGCGGCGCAAAGTCATTCTAAAAAACTGATTCTTGCCCGAAAAGAGGGAAAGTTTTTGCATGAGGGGTCTCAATACAGTGACGGGTTCGGTCATGAGCAGTTTTTTTACGCCTCCAGTGTGATGGGGTGTCTGTATGATTGTGACTACTGCTATTTGCAGGGACTTTACCCTTCGGCTAACACAGTGTTATTCGTTAATCTCGAAGATGCGTTTGAACAGCTGCGCCCCTATTTGCTAAGAGATACGCTCGTCGCGACATCGTACGACACCGATACGCTGGCGATCGAATCACTAACACACCAAACACGCGAATGGTTGAAGTTTGCCGCAGAACAGAAACAGCTTCATCTCGAAATCCGCACCAAAAGCGCCAATATCAAATCGCTAAAATCGTCTCCTCCCAATCCGAGAGTCACACTCGCATGGACTCTCTCTCCGCAAGAGATTATCGATCGATATGAA
Source organism: Sulfuricurvum sp. (assembly GCF_036279695.1). Classification (GTDB taxonomy): domain Bacteria; phylum Campylobacterota; class Campylobacteria; order Campylobacterales; family Sulfurimonadaceae; genus Sulfuricurvum. The sequence goes on along the minus strand of NZ_DASUIQ010000095.1, from coordinate 10,572 downwards.
CACGCTACCCCCAGTCTCGAAAAACGGCTGGGTGCAGTACGTGAAGCGCTCTCTTTGGGGTGGAAAGTACGACTGTGCGTCGATCCGGTGATTTATACCGAAAACTTTGATAGTCTCTATCCTGCACTGATTGATCAGATATTCAGTACCATCGATCCCAAATCAATCGAACATCTCACATTGGGGAGTTTCCGTATGTCCCAGAGCCATCTTCGTTCTCTCAAGAAGCTTCGCCGAAGCGATGTCGCATTTTATCCCTATGCGGTGAGCGATGAGATGGCAACGTATCCCGAAGCAATCGAAAACACTATTTTAGAGAGACTTTTAGCCAAGGCAACTCACTATCTACCATTGAAAAGGATCCGAACATGGCAACGGCAATCGTAAGTGGAACCAGCAGCGGAATCGGAGAAGCAATAGCACAGGTATTGCTAAAAAACGGATATACGGTGATCGGTTTGAGCCGTCGAAGAGGGGATATTCACCATCCTCTATTTGATCATTTGTCGTGCGATTTGAGTGATATGGCGGTCGTCGATATTCTCCAAAAAAAGCTTTCCGAGATTGATGATCTCGAAATCCTTGTGAATGCCGCGGGTTTCGGACGGTTTGAACCGCATGAGGAGCTGAACAGCAAAACAATCACCGATATGATCGCTTTGAATCTTACCACCCCTATCCTCCTTGCAAACGCATTGATGCGCCCGCTCAAAAAGTCCAAAGGGATGATCATAAACATCACCTCCATTGAAGCAACCCGCCACTCCAAATTTTCCGCTCTCTACAGTGCAACGAAAGCGGGGCTTCGGGCTTTTGGGCTGACGCTGTTTGAAGAGACCCGTAACAGCGGGGTCAAAGTGGTCACGATCAACCCCGATATGACTGAAACGCCGTTTTTTGACGGGTTTCGATTCGGGGTTGCCAAAGAGGACGATACCAAACTGCTCACCTCCGACATTGCCCAAGCGGTTCAAAACCTTTTGGATATGCGTGATGGGATTTGTGTGACTGAGCTGACCATCCGTTCTCAACGATTCGGGATAACGAAAAAATCATAGCGGGAACCTTTTTTGCTTAGGGCTATTTACTAAATATTTGATCGTTTCGGTCGATATAGACTATAATGAAATGCAAAAGGATTTGTGATGGCAGGGACTATTAGCTCACTCGGGATCGGTTCAAATGTCTTAACATCGGATGTCATCGATAAGCTCAAAGCAGCTGATACAGCCGGTATGATTACCCCTATCACCAATAAAATTACCCTTCAACAGCAAAAAGGGCAAGCGCTGACACTATTGAACAGTCTCTTGTCTACCTTTAAATCCAGTGTGGATGCATTGGGAAATGATACTTTGTACCAATCAAGGAGTGTTTCGGGTAATACCAGCAATGTCAGTGTTAGCGCTGCATCAGGGGTTAGTGTTCAATCGTTCAATATTTCAAATACGCAATTAGCTTTGAATGATGTCAAAGAATCCGGTGCATTTAGCTCTACGAGTACAACGGTTGCTACCGGAAGCGGTACTCTTACGTTGACATCGGGCGGTATTTCGTATGGGGTTGCTTACACGAGCAGTATGACGCTTGATGAATTGAAAGATGCAATTAATGCTCAAGCCGGTAGTAAAATTAAAGCATCAACCCTTCAAGTCGGAACAAATGATTATCGTTTGGTTTTACGCTCTGCCGATACGGGAGCTGCTCAGGCCATCACGTTAAGTGATTCGAGCGGCGGGACACTGGATACCAAACTCTATTCGACGTACGATGCCACGACCAATCCGACCGGAGTGCAATCGATACAAACGGCGCAGGATGCAAGCTTTAAATATAACGGGATTACATTGACCCGAAGTTCTAATACCATTACCGATATTATCACCGGTGTAACGGTTAATCTTTTGGCTGATAGTACCTCAACGGCTAATATTGCCATTACGCAAGATGTCGCAGCCGTATCTTCGGAAATGACCAATTTAGTCCAAAGCTACAATACGTTGACCGGTCAACTCAGAGATATGACAACGACCGATGTAGCAGCCGGTAAAGTGGGTGTTTTTAACGGGGATAGCTCCATTAATGCGATTAGTCGAGAAGTTACCCGTCTTATGACCTCTATGGATAGTAACGGGAACTCGTTGGCACAGTACGGGATTGATCTGAATGAAAGCGGAACTATGAGTTTCAATAGCGCTACGTTTACGACAAAGTACAATACGGATGTTGCGGCATCCAATGACTTTTTTAGTAATGTTGCTGATGATACCAATAAAGTAGATGGCGTGTTTACGCGCTTAGGAACTTTGATGACCCGTTATACCGGTAGCGGCGGAGTGATGAGTAATTTAACCTCCGGTTCGGACGCGGCGTTGAAATCACTCAACGCTAACAAAACGCGTGCTCAGGCTCTTTTGGATGCTCGTTATGAAGCGATGACGGCTCGTTTTGTTCAATACGATTCCATTATCAGTAAACTCAACAATCAATTCTCATCGTTATCACAACAAATCAGTATGGCGGTTAACGGTACTTCAAATTAAGGTATTGGTACTGATTTTGCTTAACCCTATCATCTACAGTTGATAGGACATGCAATGCTCAACGGAAAGAATATTCTCATTACCGGCGGAACCGGAAGCTTTGGCAAACAATTTGTCAAAACGATTTTAAAACACTACAAACCGAACAAAATCATTATTTATTCCCGTGACGAACTCAAACAATACGAAATGGCACAACGGTTTAACGATCCGTGTATGCGTTATTTTATCGGAGATGTCCGTGACCTTTCACGGCTTGAGAGTGCGATGAGCGGGGTCGATTATGTGGTTCATGCCGCAGCGCTCAAACATGTCCCTATTGCCGAGTACAATCCGATGGAGTGTATCAAAACCAATATCAACGGCGCACAAAATGTGATCGATGCGGCACTGCATTGCGGTGTTAGCCGTGTTATTGCCCTATCCACCGATAAAGCTGCCAGTCCTATCAACCTTTACGGCGCCACCAAGCTCGCAAGCGATAAGCTCTTTGTCGCGGCGAACAACATCCGAGGGGGAAAAGATATTCGATTCGCCGTTGTCCGTTACGGGAATGTTTTGGGCTCCCGCGGTTCCGTTGTCCCGTTTTTTCAAAAATTGATTGCCGAGGGGGCGAGCGAACTCCCTATCACGGACGAGCGGATGACACGTTTTTGGATCACTCTCCAAGAGGGGGTCGATTTTGTCTTGAAAAACTTCGAGCGTATGCACGGAGGAGAGACCTTTATCCCGAAAATACCGTCAATGAAAGTGGTGGATGTCGCTACCGCGATTGCTCCGCATCTTCCCCATAAAAATGTCGGTATCCGTCCGGGTGAGAAAATGCACGAAGTGATGTGTCCGCGGGATGATTCCCATCTCACATTGGAGTTTCACGACCACTATGTGATCAAACCGACGATCCAGTTTACCGAAGCGGCCGATTTTTCGAAAAACAATTGCGGAGAGATCGGAACACCCGTCGAATACGGATTTAAATACAGCTCTGAAACCAACACCGAGTGGCTCACTCCCGAAGCATTGCTCGAAAAAATCGCCCTTACACAAAATGAGGAGAAGTAATCGTGCTTCCGTACTCAACGCAGTTTATCGAAGAGGATGATATTGCCGCCGTTGTGGATGTCTTAAAAAGCTCCCATCTCACCCAAGGTGCGAGGGTCGAGGCGTTTGAAGAAATGATCGCCCAGTATACGGGTGCGCGCTATTGTGTCACTTTTAATTCGGCGACGTCGGCGTTGTTGGGTGCGTATGCCGTTGCGGAAATCTCGGAAAACGATGAGATTATTACCACGCCGATCAGTTTTGTCGCAACGTCGAATATGCTGGTTGCGCTCGGGGCAAAGCCTGTTTTCTGCGATATTAAGATGGACGGAAACATCGACGAATCGTTGATCGAATCGCTCATCACTCCCAAAACGCGCGCCCTTGTACCCGTCGATTTTGCCGGTAAACCGGTTGCGATTGAGGCGATCAAAGAAATAGCCCAGAAGCACAATCTCCTCGTCATCGAAGATTCTTCCCACGCGTTGGGAAGCGGTATCGGCAACCAAAAAATCGGCTCCTTTGCCGACATGACGATCTTTAGCTTCCATGCGATCAAACCGATCACGACGGGAGAGGGGGGTGCGGTGGTAACGAACGACGAAGCATTCGCACAAAAACTCAAACTCTTTCGTTCACACGGTATAATCAAAAAACAGCTTTGGAACTCTGACATGGTGAGTTTGGGGCATAATTTCCGTCTCACCGAATTTGCCGCTGCGTTGGGGCACTCTCAGCTGCATAAACTGGATCGATTTCTCCAAACGCGCAATGAAATCGCCCGATATTACGATGAGCGTTTTGCAGGTCATAAACTCTTTGCTACGATTACTATTGACCCGAATGAGCAAAGCGCGCGCCACCTTTATCCGTTGCTTCTATCTCCTGCATTGCACTGCGCGAAAGAGGATATTTTCACCGAGTTGCAAACACGGGGATTAGGGGTTCAGGTTCACTACAAACCGATCTATCAAAACAGTTTTTATAAAGAGCGTTTCGGTGAACAGCGATTGGCGAATACGGAACATTTTTACAAAAGTGAACTCTCTATCCCGTGTCATCAAAAGATGAGTATGGAGGATGCCCGTATGGTTGCCGATACGGTTCTTGACGTGATTGAAAAATACGCCCATAGAGGGTGCAGTTTTTAAAGGAGCATTAATGCGTGTCGCCATTATCCCCGCCCGTGGCGGAAGCAAACGGATACCCCGAAAAAATATCAAACCTTTTGCCGGTCTTCCCATCATCGCCCACAGTATCAAAGCGGCGCAGGAATCGGGACTGTTTGATCGTATCGTGGTTACTACCGATGATGAAGAGATAGCCGATGTGGCACGCAGTTACGGTGCCGAGATCCCTTTTATGCGACCCAAAGAGCTGAGTGACGATCACACTGCGACCATTCCCGTTATCGCTCACGCCATCCAAACACTTCAAAACGATTCGGTTATCGATTACGCCTGCTGTATCTATGCTACAGCCCCGTTTATCCGCGCAGAAGATATTCAAAACGGCTATAACGCCCTTGTCACCCATAACAAACAGTACGCTTTTCCTGTTACGACGTTCCCGTTTCCGATTCAGCGCGGCGTGAAGCGTGACGAGAGGGGAAATATCGAAATGTTTTATCCGGAACATTTCGCAACGCGCTCACAAGATCTCGAAGAGGCGTATCACGATGTGGGACAATTTTACTGGGGGACGCGGGACGCATGGCTGGAGGGGAGAGCGATCTTCTCCGATGCGGCGACAACGATCGTTTTGCCGCGCCATTTGGTGCAGGACATCGATACGTTAGAGGACTGGACGCGCGCCGAGTTGATGCACAAAGTGCTCCAAGCGCTATGAACCTCCTTATCCGCGCCGACTCTTCGAGCGCTATCGGATTGGGTCACATTATGCGCGATGTGGTGTTTGCGGCTCAACATCCGCAGGATACGGTACGGTTCGCTTGCCAAAATTTGAGCGGCAATATCATCGATCAGATTCCCTATCCCGTCGACCTTCTAACATCGAATGATCCCGATGAACTGATAGCCCTTATACGAGAGCAAAATATCGATAGGGTGGTGTTCGATCACTACGGTATCGATGCCGTTTTCGAGAAAAAAATCAAAGATGCTTGCGGAGTTACTGTCCTCTCGTTTGATGATACCTATGAGGCTCACTATTGCGACATTCTCCTCAACCACAATATCTCGGCGGATTCGACTCGATACCGTGGATTGGTTCCTGAACAGTGTGAACTTTGCTGCGGTGCGGAGTACACGCTGATACGCGATGAGTTTAAAACCGAAAAACAAATCGATAGAGAAAAACTCTACGATATTTTTATTGCGATGGGGGGAACCGATCCGACCAATGCGACGATGACTATCCTCGCAACCCTAAACGATGATGTGAGAGTCTGTGTCGTCACAACATCGGGAAATGCCCATGTGAATGAACTCATAACCTTTGTCCAAACGAAAAAAAATATCACGTTGGAGGTCGATTCTGCGCGGATCGCGCAACTCCTCCATCAAAGTAGCTTGGCGATCATCACCCCGAGCGTCATGGTGCATGAGGTGTTGTTTATGGAGATCCCTTTTATCGCCGTACAAACGGTGGCTAATCAAGAGGATATGTTTGTCTATTTGGAAAAAGAGGGGTATACCGTGCTAAAGGAGTGGGATGCAAGTGCGATTGCTCGATTTTACAACACTTGATACACAGCTACTAACAACGGTGTTAGCGTGGCGTAACCATAGCGATATTCGGCGTTGGATGCTGAGCGATGATGAGATTTCGCTGGAAAATCATCTGCAGTTTGTGGAATCGTTAAAAAACAGAGCGGATAAACGCTATTTTTTGGTTCAGCGAGAGGGTGAATCGATCGGTGTGATCGACTTTACCGATATTACCCAAAACTCTGCCGAAATCGGGATTTATGCCAACCCACAGATGCGCGGAGTGGGCGAAGCATTGATGAACGGTCTGATCGAGTATGGCTTTTCAACGCTTGGGGTGACAATGTTGATCGCGAGTGTTTTCGCCGACAACGAGCGGGCTAAACATTTGTACGAAAAATTCGATTTTACAGAGACAGTGCGAGCATTTTATAAGGGGAGAGAGATGATTATCATGGAGCGAAGAGAATGAAGATTGGACACCATAATACGGATGAAAAAGTATTTATCATCGCCGAACTCTCCGCCAACCACAACGGGTCACTCGATACCGCATTACAAACTATCGATGCGATGAAGGCTTCGGGTGCCGACGCGATCAAGCTCCAAACCTATACTCCCGACACGATAACCCTCGATTGCGACAGTGAGATGTTTACGATTTCACAGGGGACGCTCTGGGACAAACGGAAATTTCACGATCTTTATGCCGAAGCGATGACTCCGTGGGAGTGGCATAGCATTCTCTTCGATCATGCCAAAAGTCTCGGGATGGAGGCATTTTCCTCTCCGTTTGATAACAGTGCCGTCGATTTTTTATCCGACTTGGACGTTCCGGCGTATAAGATCGCCAGTTTCGAGATCACCGATATTCCACTCATCGAATACACCGCCGCCAAAGGCAAGCCGATCATCATCTCCACTGGAATTGCTACCCTGAGCGACATTGAAGAGGCTTTGAATGCGTGTCGGCGTGTGGGGAACGACCAGATCACACTGCTCAAATGCACCTCCGCTTATCCTGCCGCGTTAGAGGAGATGAATCTCCTCACGATTAGCGATATGAAAACCCGCTTTGGCGTGAATGTAGGGCTCTCCGATCACACGATGAGTTTGGCTGCCCCTGTTGCCGCCGTTGCTTTGGGAGCACGGGTGATCGAGAAGCATTTTATTCTCGATCGCGGTATGGGGGGCGCAGACAGTGCGTTTAGTCTTGAACCCCATGAGTTTAAAGCGATGGTGGATGCGGTGCGCGACAGCGAAAAACTTTTTGGGAAAGTGACCTACGAACTAAGTCCGAAGAGTTTGAAATCGCGGGAGTTTTCGCGCAGTCTGTTTATTTCCGAAGATGTGAAAGCGGGCGAAACCATCAGTGCCTTAAACGTCCGATCTGTCCGTCCGGGGTTCGGATTAGCCCCCAAACATCTCACAGAGATAATAGGGAAAAAATTCAAAGAGGATATTGGCAAAGGGACACCGCTCTCTTGGGATCACATCCTATGACGATTGCCGTCGTATCCCATGATGCGGGAAGCTCTGAGATACTGTGCGCACTTATTCGTGAGTATTTTGATCTTTATTCGTGGCATATTTTCGCGATAGCGCAAAGTCCTATGGGGCGACTGTGTGAGCGGTATAATCTCCCCTTTACCCCTATCGCTGATCCCGAGCAACAGCTTCGTGCCATTGGGCCCGATCTGCTGTTGTTCGGAACGGGATGGCAGGAGAAGATTGAGCGCCCCTATGTCCGTTTTTGCAAAGAACACGCCATTTCTACAGTCGCTTTTTTGGATCATTGGAGCAACTATCGTGAGCGGTTCGGATTTCCCGATGTCGGTTGGGAAGAGAATCTGGGGGATTTTACGGCGGTTGCGGATCAAAAAGCCCTTTTGCTTGTGGAGTCGTTCAATCTCCCAAACCCAGTAGGATTTAAAAATTTTTATCTGCGCGATACGATTGCTCGGGCATCTCAAAAAGAGGCTCATCCCAATAACAATCTTCTCTTTTTGAGCGAACCGACCGATGCGGTCGCATTGCGTACCTACGGGGACAAAAACTACTGGGGATTTACCCAATTCAGCGCCCTAGAGGAGATATTGAAACATTTTGATTCCTTTGGGTGTGCAGGGCTCACGATTCGGCTCCACCCGAGTGACAAGGGATCGGGATATAAAAAGATCCTCAAAGCCTATCCCCATATTCGGGTTCAAATCAATGACGCGGCGGTATGTGAGCTAACCGATCAGCTCTTAAATGCCAAAATGATCATCGGATTCGATACGATGGCGCTCTATATCGCGGCACTTTTAGGGTCTCCTGTCCTTTCGTATCTCCCCTCAAAAAACAGAGAATTTTTACTCCCGCTTCCGAGTGAACGGCAGGTTCGTACCCTATCAAAAATCTCACCTAAACTTCTCACTGCTTCGCCTTTGAGTAGTGATGATTTCGGTATGGATTTTGCTTTATTTATAAAAACGTCTGCCTCAAAGAGGCAAGCTTTAGTGCCTTAGCGGCTAGCGTAGACAAAGGGATTTTATTCCTTTGGCGTTCAAAAATAAATTACAAAAAGAGCGAAATGTATAAAGCACTGATTATCGGCGCCGGAAGTATCGGCGGACTTATCGACTCTCCGACATCCAAAGCGGTTGCGAGTCATGCGCATGCCTATAAAAAGCATCCGGATACGCAGCTTCATGCGATCTGTGAACCCTCAGAACTTAATGTTTTCGCATTTATGGAGCGGTGGGGAGAGGTGCATCGTTATGCTACGATTGATGAGATCGGTTCGGATGAGGAGTATGATATTGTCTCTATCTCATCAAGCACGAAATCCCATTTTTATGATCTAACCACATTGCTCAAGCGTAGTGACAGCTCCATGATCCTGTGTGAAAAACCTCTTGTCGCTACCCAAGAGGAACTCTCTTCCCTTTTCACCCTTCTTATGCACAGCGATAAAAAAATACTGGTTCATTTCATTCGACGATATAACAGTGCTTTTATCAACCTCGCCGATCGGATTCAAAAGGGTGAGTTCGGCAAATCGTTAGGGTTTCAAGGGGTCTGTACGAAAGGGCTGCTCCACAACGGTTCCCATATGATCGCGGTATTGAGCCATTTTTTAGGGAATGTTACCTCCATAAAACCGTTTCGGGCATCGTTTTGCCATGATGATCTGTGCGGAGATTTCGGTATATCACTCGAGCGTGGTGACGGAGCTATTTCGGTTCTCAGCCATCCGCCGTACTCTTTATTTGAGATTACCTTTTGGTTTGAAACGGGTGTGATAAAAATACTCGACGGAGGGGATAAAATCGAGATCTATTCGCGTGTCCCTTCGACCTATGAGGGGTATTTTTCCCTCGCATTGCAGGAGAGTATACTTACCAATCTCTCCAATTATGCGTATGATTCGGTGGAGTTCTTACTCCGTAAAAGCAAAGAGACGTGCAAAAATATTCTGAGTGAGCATTTTCATATCCATAAGATCATTTTTCAAACGCTTGCCAAGGTATACCCATGAAGAAACTCGCCATAAACGGCGGAGAGAAACTCCGCACGACTCCGTTTCCCGCCTATAACACGATCGGGATTGAAGAAGAAGAGGCGGTTTTGCGTGTCTTGCGCAGCGGCAAACTCTCTACCTTTTTGGGGACATGGCATGATGACTTTTTCGGTGGTCCCGAAGTGCGTGCTCTCGAATCGGAATGGGCAGCGTATTTCGGGGTCAAACACGCGATCAGTGTCAACTCCGCGACATCGGGGCTTTATGCCGCAGTCGGAGCGTGCGGCATCAGTCCGGGGGATGAGGTGATCGTCAGTGCCTACACGATGAGCGCATCGGCAACGGCCGCTCTCGTCTACGGTGCTATCCCCATCTTTGCCGACATCGAAGAGGATTTTTATTGTTTGGATGTTAAAAGCATCGAAGCCAAGATTACTGCGAAAACCAAAGCGATCATTGTCGTTGATATTTTCGGACAGCCTTACGATGCCGAGGCGATCAATACGTTAGCCAAAAAATATAACCTTTATGTGATCGAGGACACGGCGCAAGCCCCCGGAGCGATGCTGGGCGATAAATACGCGGGGACGCTCGGTGATATTGGGGTCTATTCGCTCAACTACCACAAACATATCCACAGCGGAGAGGGGGGAATTATCGTGACCGATGACGATATGCTAGCCGATAAAATCCGCCTGATCCGCAACCATGCCGAAGCGGTTCTCTCCGCACGGGGGATCAAGGATAAATCAGAACTCATCAACATGGTCGGTTACAATTACCGAATGACCGAGATCGAAGCCTCTATTGCCCG
>NZ_DASUIQ010000094.1:0-4684 GCF_036279695.1 Sulfuricurvum sp. | reverse complement strand
ACCGATACCGATCGGAATACCGATTGTCGTTACCGATCCTGCAGAAAGTGGTGTTCCCAAAAGTTTTGGATCAAATGCGATCGTCAAAACAAATCCAAAATAGATCACCAACATAACAATCGTCAATGTCCATGCGAATTTACTTCGTACTTTCACAAGCTGTAAAAAATCAGGGTCGTTTTTAATACGATCAACCATCTCTTGTTTCATAATAAACCTCCTTTAAAAGTTGTAGTTTGCGATAAAGCGATATTCATCCCAGCTTGTATTACCCGCTGCTGCTTCTTTAAAATCACGTGGGAAATTGCCACGAAGACGTAATTGAAGGTTTTTAACGGCTTGAGGATTAAAAATGATGTCAAATCCAGCTTCAGTTGTTTTATTTGCAACAGCCGCTTCTGAATAGCCATTTAGAGCATCCATATCAAACGATGCGTAATATACACCTGTATTTAGATTTGCACCTAAATCTTTCCAATCATAATTTGCTGCTACTTTCCACGCATCCGTTCCAGCCAAAAATTGGTGACGAGTTACCATCCCTTGAGTATATGCCGGCATACCGCCCCATGGAGTAATAGTCCCGCCATTTACAGCAGATGATGCATCTTTACTATTATGAGAAACCGCTCCTGAGAGGTCAAAGTTAGCAACTTTTACACCCACTTTAGCTCCGATAAAATCGCTATCAACTTTGTTAATTACGCTATTAGCACCTACGTCACGTTCGTTAATCCATTGTGCCGCGACATATGGCGCTACACCGCTTGAATATGACCAACCGTAATTAGCTTCTGCATAAATTGCATTCAAAATATCGTGTGCATAGTAATCCCATACTTGCAATTTAAGCCCTGGAACACCTGAATAAATAGCGGCTACCGCTGTTACTCCAGAAGTACTGTCTCCAATAGCCCAGTCACCCATATTGGTGAATTTACCTTGATATTTAGCCGTATTCCCTACAATTGCACTATAACCGGCCGTTGCCCCAATAGCACCACCATTGTATGCATTAGCAAACGTTCCTGCTGCAAATTTTGTTACGTGTGCCGCGATCAATGTAGTATCTTTAACATCGGTGTTACTCAATACATACGCTTCAAATAGGTTTGGAAGCATACGAGCATCATCGCTACCTGCCAAAGGAGTATCAAGCTTTTGGCGCCCTGCTTTAAATGCAGTATTACCAGTTTTATATTGTAGATACGCTTCGCCTAAGATGGAGTACCCTTTACCATCTGCACCGAAAAGAGTCAAATCGTTTTCTGCCGCTACTGAACTTCTGCTGTCCAATTTACTTGTTGTATAAAATGCTGTTCCTGCACTTAAGCCATTCAAAGAACCTGTTTCATATTTAAGATAACCGCCAATTGAAAGACCATCACGTTCAACTGTACTCGCGCCTGAATAATCACGGTCTATATAAAAAGCGCGAATTTGCCCGCTTGCTTTTCCTTCTTTAAACATTCCCGCCAAATCATCGGCTGCCATAGCATTGACAACTAAAGCCGATGCCAAAAGCGATAGAGATACTGTACCTCTCATTCTTAACTCCTTGAAAAGTTTTTACACTGTCATTATGAAAATAAAACGTAGCAAGAACGTAGCAATCGTCAAATTAGAAAAAATTATCGTCAGAAAGTGTCGAAAGAGGGGATTAGTGCGTAAAAAGGTAACAATTAGCTTTTAGGGATGTCGATCATGTAACCAATCGCCCGAATATTTTGGATGAAATCTTCTTTGAGCGATTTTTTGAGGCGGCTCACTTCAGCTCGTATTGTCGGATTATCCACGTATTCTTCGTCCCATACGTAGTTTCGGAACTGATCAAAATCGACGATACGCCCGCGATTACGCGCTAAAAGATCGATGATTTGCAGCTGACGTTTGCTAAGAGGTTGTGTTACGTTATCACACATCAATGTGGAGGTCGAGGCATCATACCCATAACTCTTCGATAAACGCAAATGGCTTTGGGGAATCGTACAGCTTTGCATCACTTTATCGATCCGCAAGGCAAGCTCTTTGAGATGAAACGGCTTTTTCAGATAATCATAGCATCCCAGATCATACGCTCTACTGATCCCCTCTATATCCACCAGCGCACTGATATAAATCGCAGGCGTTCGGATTTTTAGCGCGTGAAGTGTTTCTAAAAGTTCCAGACCATCGATGCCGGGGACATTGATGTCCAAGATCAAAAGGTCAAATGACTCTTTTTTTAGCGTATCAAGCGCTTCGTCTCCGTTATAAAAAAGGACAATACGATGACCGAGCGAGAGGAGATACTCATGAATCGCTTCACTGAGCATTTGTTCATCTTCAAGAAGAAGTATTTTCACCATTGCCCTTTTTAAAATGGTATTCGAAGCGTGTCAGCTCGCGTTCAGATGAGATATTGATTACTACACCGTCTTCATCGCATATCGATTTGACCAGACTAAGCCCCAAACCAAATCCATCTGTTTTTTTCCGTTCCCGATAGTATGCCTCAAAAATCTTTTGCGGTTCATGAATTTTTTGGGAGTGGCTCTCTACCCAAAACGTACACGCCTGTGTATCGCACTCCACTCCGACGCGGATCTCTTCTCCGTTTTTGGTGTATTTGATCGCATTGGTCAGATTATTATCGATCACCCGTTGCAGTTTGGTTTCATTAAACTGTACCCAAGCCATAAAATCCGGTTCACGATACTTAAACGTGAGATTGGAAAAATGGGCAACCTCATCAAAAAATTCGAGCCGCTTTTGGACGTACTCACCCAAATTGATCGCTTTTTTAGGATATTCAATCTGATCTTTTTTTACCAAATAGCTCAAATCATCATAAATACTAAAGATATTTTTGACCGCCGCTTCTATCTTCGCCAAATAACGGTTACGCCCCTCGCTCATACTAAACAACTCAATATTTGCCATAATAACAGAAAGAGGGGTATGGGTTTCATGAATAGCGTAACGGATGAATTGCTTGTGCGATTCGAGAAGCCCGCGAGAAAATGTCTGTTCCGCTTCAAGTGCATCATTTTTGATCTGCAATGCTTGTGTTTTGAGTCGCACCCGCTCTTCCAACCCGACATTAAGCTGCTGAAGAGACTCTTTCTGCTCTTGGAGCGTCCTTGCCATCTCGTTGGCAAATCCTGCCATCCGTTTGAACTCCGAAAAATAGAGTTCTTCTACATCTATTAACTCGGTTTTATCACGGGCTGACTCGAAAAAGTTCAAAAATCGATCCATATCCCTCGCGATCATACTGCTCACGATTTTGGATATACCGAAAATAAATCCAAAAAGGATCAGCGCTAACGTAGCAATTTCAACGATCACTTTGATAAGGCGTGTTTTCGGTAAATCTTGATAGGAAAGAGAACTGCTTAACGGTACCCCTTTAACGATCTCGACACCGTTTTGCGCTGTTTTTAAAAAATCTTTGTATTCGTCATAGATGAGAAGAGATGCGATGATAACGGTAAAAAAGAGGATGAAAACAATCGTATAAAAGTTCAAATCCCGTAACGATATTTTCGATAACCGACGCAGTAACCACGATTCCACTCTATACCATCTCCAAATTAAATTGCCTCATTATAACCCAATACTTCCGATTGGTTAAGATTGATCCACTATAATTTCAAAAATTTCCTTCAAGGATCAGAGATATGTTCGGACGCAAAGAACTTAAAACCTATACACCAACAGCCGAAGAATTGGCAAGCTACCAATGGGCAAAAATGACCACAGCCAAAGGGGTTATGTGGATCAAACTTTACAATGACGAAACGCCTAATACGGTTGCCAACTTCGCGGCACTCGTTAATGACGGTTATTACAACGGTCTTAACTTTCACCGCGTAATCCCTGGGTTCATGGCGCAAGGCGGATGCCCTCACGGAACCGGAACCGGCGGACCGGGTTGGGCTATCCCGTGTGAAACAGCACTCAATAAACACCGTCACGTCAAAGGGACTCTCTCTATGGCACACGCGGGACCGAACACCGGAGGAAGCCAATTTTTTATCTGTTTCGTAAGTACTCCTCATCTTGACGGTGTTCATACTGTTTTCGGCGGAATCGAAGCGGATGATGCGGAATCAATGGCGGTTCTTGACAGTATCCAAATGCGCGACACTATCGAATCTGTAGAGATTTTAGCTTCTCGCGACTAATTTATGCTCGTCCACATCTGCTGCAGCGTCGATTCGCACTTCTTTATCGAGAAGCTGCAGCAGGAATACCCCGATGAAAAACTCGTCGGGTTCTTCTATGACCCCAATATCCACCCTTACAGCGAATATCGTCTCCGACTTTTAGATGTTGAACGCAGCTGTCAGAAACTGGGAATTGAGCTGATAGAGGGAAATTACGATTTTGAGAGCTGGATGGACGCCGTCCGAGGATTGGAGAGCGAGCCGGAAAAGGGAGCGCGCTGTGAGGTGTGCTTTGATCGTCGTTTCGAGGTAAGTGCCCACAAAGCGATCGAACTGGGTGAGTCCACCATGACCACCACCCTCCTCGTCAGCCCCAAAAAATCCCAAGAACAGCTCATCCGTAGCGGCGAAGCATTCGAAGCCTCACACGGCATTAAATTTGTCGCGTTTGACTACCGTAAAAACAACGGAACCGCCGATCAGGGACGGGTTGCCAAAGAACAGCAGCTCTACCGTCAGGACTACTGCGGCTG